>CAYSDT010000065.1:0-10355 GCA_964429835.1 uncultured Ardenticatenaceae bacterium
ATTCCCACCTTCGTGGGAATGACACTCATGGAGTGGTCGGAATGATGACCAACCCCAAACATTATTATCGTATCTTCTCAGTATTTCGGGGAGACCTGACAGGTTTTTGAAGATGCTCGTGTAAAACAAGAGGTCTTGATGAAACCTATCAGATATTTACCCCAAGTTATTGAGATGTTGCTTATTATCCTTCATTTGAAAATTGTTGCATTAACGCTCTTGTACCATATTTCAGCCCCTTGCGCCCTTTGATAGAAACTGTTTCCATCGTCGCCAGGCGTTGTGTTTCTGCAAACGCCTGTTGCGAAAGTTCTTCTTCTCCAGCTTCCAATAAGCGGGTTGAAATATGCTGCATACGCGCTGTTGCCATATCAAATTGACCAGCTTCAGCCTCATTCCACGCTTTTTCATTCATCTGATAGAGATTGAATAGACGTACCGCTTTTAGCAGTTCTGGTGGCGGGTCTGTTTCTGTTGCGTCAATCTGAACCGCCAGATCATACTGCTCATTTTGAGTGTAAATTTTCTTATTTTGATGTGATATTTCGGCGGTAAGCTCAATAGAAAATGGTATCACCGCCTCTTCAAGTTGGGGGGCAATTTCCAATTCGATTAACATGGTTAATGGTAATCGTGTTTCTAAATGACCTAACTGGATGTTTTTGTCATGATGGGCAACGGGTTGAGCAAATGGCATCAACTTGAATACATTACGTAGTACAACGCCATCAACAAACTGGGGAGACAGGCACATATTATGAGCGTAAATGTTACCTAATCCTTCAACACTTTGTTGTAAATGGGCAACAATTTCATCAGGGTTGTTGACATAAATCGAACGCCCGCCAGATGGCGTAACAAGTGTGTCTAAAAATTGATCATTCCACTCTGTACCGAGTCCAAAAGCGGTGATTTCGATATTCACTCGTGCTACTTTCTTGGCAAGATTCAGGCAGTTATCTGCATCACCATAGGTATGCCCGTCGGTGAGCAAAATAATTTGATTATTATATTTGGCTAAATCAACTTGTTTGATTTGCTGTACACCAGCTGATAATCCTTGATATATTTCTGTGCCGCCAGAGGTTCGGATGCTATGCACCTTCGTCATAATGCCGGCTTTATTGGTTGCACGGCCGTTTGGATGCACAATTTGGGCGCGATCACTGAATGAAATGATGGAAATCATGTCATCGGGGGCAAGCGTGTCGATTAAATTGCGGAGGGCGGCTTTCACCCGTTCCATACGCGCCCCAGCCATAGAGGTGCTGCGGTCGATTACAAGGCAAATGTTGAGGGGAAGAGCGGCATCGCTACTGTGATCAACGGCCGTTATTTCCAATAGCGCGTAAAGTAATTGAGGTGATTCGGTAACGGCTAATTCCGAGCGGCTGAACGTCACCTGTACAATAAAAGCGTCGTTACTGAGCGTCTGTTTTGGCTGCGGCTGCAACTGTCTGTCATAAGCCATCCGCGCCTGCTTGTTGCCTAACACTTTGTACGCATGAACCAACCGTTTATGCGCCAGCGGGTCAGATGTAGATTCTCCTTTTTTGCGCGTACTCATTAAATGCGTAAAAGCGGCGCGAATCTCTTCTTGTGTCGCCGTATCTGGAATGCCCAGAATACTGTAATGTGTCATTTGTTCTGCCATTTTCTAACTCCCCCCTATTTACGGCAATGTGAAATCTGGTTAAAACGCGAAATCAACCAGAATGATGGTAATGTTATCATGTCCACCAGCTTCGATTGCGGCCGTAAATAATTCTTCGGCTGTGTTATCTAACCCATCTTCCTTTGCCATGACGGCATGAATTTCTTTATCATTGATCATGCTGCATAAGCCATCGCTGCATAATAGCAAACGGCCGTTTTTCGGTAAACGCCGCATATAAGTGTCAACATCAACTTCGTCTGCTTGCCCCACCGCCCGCAAAAGCACATGCCGATATTGGTAGAAGGCGGCTTCGTCTTCCGTAAGTTGGCCGACTTCTTGCAAGCGTTGCACCAGCGAATGATCCGTTGTGATTTGTTCTAATTCGCCATCTGTATAAATGTAGGCGCGGCTGTCGCCAACGTGCAGTGCATATAATCGTTGCCCCAGCAACAGCACGCCAGTCAGCGTCGTGCCGCTGTCAGATTCTATGTCAACTTCATAAACGGCCGTGTTTGCCTTTTGTCCCGCATTAACCAGCACCTCTTGAATTGGAGTGGGACTGCCCCCGTTTGTATCTTGCAACAGCGGCAGATAGATATTTTCGACGATTTCGTGCGAAGCCACCCGCGAAGCAACCTTACTTGCCATATGCCCATTTGCATGTCCACCCATCCCATCAGCCACAATATACAAGCCAAAAGGCATCATCTTAAAATGACCACCCACTTGCGACTCAAATACCAAGCAAGAATCATCATTCCGTTCACGCACGGCTCCAACATGACAAATACTCGTCGTGCGGATATATGGCAGGCGATTCAGAACGATTTCATGCGCTGCCCTAATTGGCTCCTCTTCTACCTCATCCTGCCACAGCCCTAACGGAATTGTCGCCGAAGAGTCCATCAACTCCTCCATAGACATTTCCGCTGAAGGTATCTCCAACGGAGTCTCTGTCACTGGCTCTTTCTCAAGTTCATCTGTGGTTTGTTCTTCTACAACCTCATTTGTCGTTGGCTCAAGCTCTGCTGTGTCGTCAAGTGACAACGCTTGCTCTTCAGATGGCAATTCTTGTTCTTCAGGGGGAAATTCAGATTCGTTCATAATAAAATCTTACCAGTCGTAACATATTGCCTGTCACACAGGCAACGCATATAAATAATGATCCGTTGAGCCAATATAAATAACATCTTTATAAATGACGGGAGATGAGATGATTTGCCCGCCTGTCTTATATTTCCAACGTAATTTTCCTTTTTTCAACCCTAAACTGTAGAAAAACCCATCAGTAGAGCCAAAATAAACAGAATCACCCCATATAGCAGGTGAAGAAGTGATTTGCCCACCTGTTTCAAATGTCCATTTTTCGTGTCCAGAATCCATGTTTAGCGCATACAACTGCCCATCAGAAGAGCCAATATAAACGACATCATCATGCACGACAGGAGATGAAATGATGGGGCGACGTGTGCGTTGTTTCCAAATAGCCCATCCAGAACTGGCATCCAACGCATAGACAATGCTGTCTACTGAGCCTGCAAAAACAATATCATCAGCAACGGTTGGCGAGGAAGTGACGGCTCGCTTGGCTTGTGTTTGCCATTCGCCATTGCCATTCGCCAAATTCAAACTGAAAATATAACCGCCCTCTGTGCCAAAATAAAGATACTTATCATCTACAAATGGCGTTGAGCGCACGGGGCCAAAGGCATCGCTTTTCCACACCATCTTGCCTGTTTTACTATTGACGGCGTAGAAATTGCCATCGTCTGAACCAAAAAAGACGTGATTAAATTTTACGACTGGCGAGGAATAAATGGGGCCGTTTGTTGTGAAACGCCAACGCTGACGGCCGTTTTTAATTGAAATCGCATATAAACTATTATCAGCTGAGCCGATATAAACAGAATCATCATTCACAAATGGCGAAGAACCTAACCCATCCCCCGTTGGGTATTTCCAGACAAATTCACCCGTCTTACGCTCTAGTGCGTATAAGTTGTTGTCATAGGCACCGACAAAAATCAGATTATGGTCAACGGCCGCTTTTGACCGAATCTCATCCTCACATTTGAAACGCCATAACGGTTGAATGTCTTGTGAGAATGTCTCTGTAGCGTATGGTTTTGTATTGGGGATTGAAATAGGGGCAGAAGCACCCGTTGATGTTTTTGATGCAGCTTCTGGGGGGGCGACTGCACCAGCCGCCGCCGTCGATCCCAGTTGCGCCGTTGCCAGAATCTCCTGCCTCGATAAATCTTCCAACGCTTGTTGCAATGCCGCCGCTGACTCATACCGTTCGTCTGGATTATAATCCAGACAGCGCATGATAAGTTCTTCAAATGCAGGTGTCACGGTTGGATTTACTTCTTGAATCGGCCGTTCGGCAAAGGTGAATGGCGGTTCCAGTCGGGGGTCTTTATTGGTTAGCAGATGGTGGAATGTCGCCCCCAGCGCATACACATCGCCAATGGGGGTGGAAATGCCGCGATATTGCTCTGGCGGGCAATATCCTTCTGTGCCGATCATCGTCCCTTTTGCCGCGCCTTCAAACAGCTTGGCGATGTTGAAATCGATCAGACGAATGCGATTATGCTGATCCATCATCACATTAGAAGGCTTTAGATCACGGAAAACGACGGGGACTGGCTCTTGATTATGCAGGTAGATAAGTGCGTCCGTAAGCTGAATCATCCAATCAATCGCCCACTCTTGTTCCAGCGGCTCGGTGCGCCCTTCCATCCACACTTCCATATCTTTGCCGCGAATCAGTTCAAGAATAAGGTAGCTCTTGTCGCCTTCGGTGAAGTAGTCGGAAACTTTGGGGATGGCAGGGTGATCGAGCATGGCTAACATGCTGGCTTCACGCTCAAACGATTTGATCGTCATCTCGCGTACTTTTGGATCGGCAACAGAAATGACCATCTCTTTGACGGCACATAATTTGGTTGCATTTTCAAAGCGCATATCCCGCGCCTGATACACAGAGCTGAATCCACCCGATCCAAGATTACCAACAATGCGGTATCGGTTTTGCAGCGTGTCGCCAGGCTGCATAAAGACACGTTTGGAGGCTTTCTTTTTTCGACCGCGTTTACTCGCAAGCTGTCTGGTTGTTAATCGCGCCATAATGTTATGAGTTAAGTTACGATGATGATAATGATGATGATTAGCAAGCTATCTTGCTATAAGAATGTATCTGGTCAATTATAAGGTGACACCGTACAAATAATCAAGGATAGTGGCCGATTGGGTGCATTTCAGTTTGGGGGTAAGATGGATCTTCCTGCGACATCGGTTAAAAACCGATGCCTGACACAAGAAACGCGCTTTCAGCGGGCTTTTGTGTATCAGACACCGATTTTAATCGGTGTCGCGCCATGCCCCCAGAACTGAAATACCCCCGACCAATTCAAGCGATTATTTGCGTTTCCAGAGCCGTTCACCGTTAGTTAAACGGCCGTTTTCCCCAATTTGCCGCTCAATATCCGCGTCATCAGCAAAAAAAGTGCTAAGTTGCGAACGAAAGGCCGCGATGGATTCCACCTTCGCCGTCCAATCAGCTTTACTCAGGGGGATGGTTATCGGTTTCCATTCGCCCATCTTGCCGATAATTTTCTCTACAGCATTACGTTCTTGCACATACGGAAACTCTTCGTAATAGAGCAGATCGTTGCCAAATGCGCGTTCAGCCGCCAATCGGGTAAGTTGATGATCGACATGATTGCCAACGGTGAGCGGGGCGATGATTTGCACCGCTGTCGGCAGTTGCGCCAACGCTTCCGCTAAAGCTGTAACCATCGCCCCCGCTTCGTGGGGATGGATGTCCCCGAAAATGTCAGGATCGGATTGGTAAAAGGGAGGATCGCCGCGATAGATGCAATCGGGGAATGGCAGATGCAGATGATCTGCGCCCAAGATGCGGCAAGCGGCCACATCTTCTGCCCGTCGTTGTTCGGCTGCATTGGCCGCCAACTGCCATCGCTCATGCAGTTCGGTGATGTAAGTTGATGATGCCGTGCTTGGCGGCGGATCGCCCGCCATCAGCGTTACGATTAGGATCGCGTCACCAGCCATCGCCCGTGCGTGAATGTGGCCGCCGCAAGAGAGGGCGGCATCGTCTAAATGCGGGGATAAATAAATGGCTTGATACTGTGGGGACATAGGTTATATAATACGGGAGATAGAGTTGGGAGATAGGGATAGAGGCGTGTTATTTTCTTTTCGCCGGCTGTAACAGAAATTATATATTTACAACGAACCCTCTCTATCTCTGTCTCTACACTCTATCTTTTTAAGGTGCTTATGAAAAAACTAACACATATTGATGAAAACGGCCGTGCCAGCATGGTTGATGTCGGGCAAAAGCCAGACAGTGAACGGATTGCAACTGCTCGTGGAGCAGTCGTGATGCAGCCCGAAACATTGCAGTTGATTATAGAAGGAAATGTCAAAAAAGGGGATGTTTTGACCACAGCCGAGATCGCTGGCACAATGGCAGCGAAGCGGACGAGTGATCTAATCCCCATGTGCCATCCGTTACTGTTGACCCACATTAGCGTGCGTTGCACACCCAATCGCGCAAATTCTTGCGTCGATATTGAGGCGACGGTGCGCTTGCGCGGCAAAACAGGGGTAGAAATGGAGGCATTAACGGCCGTTTCCACCGCAGCACTCACTATTTATGACATGGCAAAAGCCGTTGACCGCCAAATGCGCCTCACCGACATTCGCGTCGTCCACAAAGCGGGCGGCAAAAGCGGCGAATGGACATTTGCATGATGGAAGTTGGGTTTGGCAACGCCAAACCCCTACAATGTACGGGCATGGTGTTGCCATGCCCAGTCACCTATGAATCTTGAAATCAAACTATTCGCAACATTACGCGATTTAGCAGGAAGCAGGACTGTTTCTTTGCAACTCGATGAACCCGCCACTGTCAACAGCTTGTTGGCGGCGATGGCAGAGCAGTACCCCGCGACTGCACCAGCAATGCCAATTGTGTTGGTGTCGGTGAACAAACAGTTTGCGGAGGGAGAAACGGCCGTTTCCCCCCAAGATGAAGTCGCCCTGTTCCCGCCCGTCAGCGGCGGGACAACGACTCATCCCACCCACTTCGCCATCGTGACCGACGAACTGGACATTAACGCCATCCACGCCAAAATTAAGCAGGATGATGTGGGCGCGGTGGTCAGCTTCACAGGCGCAGTGCGCGGCCAAACCAGCCGCGACGGGTTGCCGCCGCAAACCAGTTGGCTCGAATATGAAGCGTATAACGAGATGGCCGAGCTAAAAATGGCGCAAATCGCCCGCGAAATTTGGGAGCGATGGCCGCTCGTCAAAGGAATCGCCATCGTGCAGCGCATTGGCCGCCTTGATGTCGGCGAAACGACCACTTTTGTCGCTTGTGCATCCGCCCATCGTGATCAGGGCGTGTTTGATGCCGCGTTGTACGGCATTGATCGGCTGAAAGAGATTGTGCCTGTGTGGAAAAAGGAAGTGGGCGAAGATAATAGTGAATGGGTAAACGGCCGTTATCGCCCCACAGAACAAGACAATTGAGAATAAATGTCATTCCCGCGCAGGCAGGAATGGCAGCGTTGTAGAGGATACTATATGAATAACCAGAAACACCGCGTCGTCATCACTGGGCTTGGCCTTATCACCCCGCTAGGCCACAACGTCCCCGACACATGGGAAGGGATTCTCGCGGGCAAATCAGGCGCGGGCGAATGGACATTGATCGAAAGAGGCGACCACCAACTTGGTTTGATTTGTGAAGTGAAGGATTTTGATCCCGGCACAGCAATCGGCAGAAAACGCGCCCGTCGCCGCGACCGTGTGCAACAGTTTGCGACCGTCGCCGCTATGGAAGCGATGGAACAATCTGGCCTCATCGTCACCGACGACAACCGTGACAACATCGGCATCGTTTTGGGGACAGGCGTGGGCGGCATCAGCACGATGGTTTCTCAGGAGCGCGTTCGTCTGGCGAAAGGGTTACGCCGTCTCAGCCCCTTTGCCATCACCATGATTATGCCCAATGGCGCATCGGGCATGTTGGCGATTGATTATGGAATGCAAGGGCCAAATACGACCATCACCACCGCTTGCGCGTCAGGAAATGATGCCATCGGCCACGCTTTCCGCGCCATTCAATATGGCGACATGGATGCGGTGCTGACTGGTGGAGCCGAAGCGATCATCACCCATGTTGCCATCGGCGGCTTTGAAGCGGCTCGCGCAACATCGGGCAAAGTAGAGAAAACACCGCAACCTTTTGATAAAAATCGGGATGGGCTTGTCGTTGGCGAGGGGGCGGGCATTCTGGTGATGGAAAGTTTGGAACATGCACAAGCACGCGGGGCGACGATTTTGGCTGAAATGGCGGGCTATGGGCAAACAGCCGATGCCCACCATATTACAGCCCCGTCTGCTGGTGGGATGATAGCTGCCAAAGCGATGCGTAAAGCGTTGGCTGACGCGGGGATGCAGCCCGAAGATGTTGATTACATTAGCGCACATGGCACGGCGACCCCGATGAACGACAGTACAGAAACGGCCGCTATTAAAACCGCACTTGGCGACCATGCGTACAACATCCCCATCAGCTCCACCAAATCAATGACAGGCCACATCATGGCCGCGACGGGGGCGATTGAAGCCGTCTTCTGCGTACTTGCCATCCGCGATCAAGTCGTGCCGCCCACCATCAACTACGAAACCCCCGATCCAGAATGTGATCTGGATTATGTCCCCAACCACTCCCGCCCGCACCCCGTGAGCGTCTGCCTGAACAATGCGTTCGGCTTCGGCGGCCACAATGCGGTGCTGGTCATCAAAGCATTTGAGGCGTAGGGGCGGTTCGCGAACCGCCCCTACCAATACAACAATGAATGATTTGCTACAATTTGAAACCAAACTCGGCCTGAACATCAACGATTATGAACTATTTGGCCGCGCCTTAACCCATAGCTCCCATTTGAATGAAAATCCAGGCATTGTCGCCCAAGATAATGAGCGGCTTGAATTTCTCGGCGATGCTGTACTCGATCTTGTCGTCGGCGATTATCTTTTTCGCCGCTTTCGTGATGTAGATGAAGGCGAATTGACGAGTTTACGCTCGGCGTTGGTGAAAACGCCGACGCTGGCTGGCTTTGCACGATCATGGGAAATCGGCCGTTTTTTACGATTAGGTCAAGGTGAATCTGACAGCGGCGGGCGCAATCGTACCCCCATCCTGTGCGCTGCTTTTGAAGCGGTCATCGGCGCGATTTATTTGGATCAGGGGGTAGATCAGGTACGGGAGTTGGTACGGCCGTTAATTGAACCTGCCCTCGAAGCCATCCTTGCCGACAATTTGCACAAGGATGCCAAAAGTGAATTTCAGGTGTGGGCGCAAGCGGAACACAACATCACCCCTCATTACGTCGATAATGGCGCGTTGGGGCCAGACCACGAGAAGATTTTCATCGTGCAAGTGTGGGTTGGCGAGAAGTTATGGGGAGAAGGGCGGGGGACGAGTAAGCGGGTCGCGGCGCAGGCGGCGGCCAAGATGGGATTGAAGAAGGCGGAAGGGTAGATGAAGTTGAAAGCGGGGGTGCTTTTGTTCACGGTTTTGCTGGCATTTACGGCGATGGTCGTGCTGTTTGCCCGCATTCCTGTTGATGATGGCAGTGTGCCGATGGTAACGCCTGTTGCGATACAACAACTGCCTACAAACCTGAACGAAAATGACCGCGTAGACATTCCCTGCGATCCAAATGAGCATCAGGAAATAAGAGAAGCGAAATAGCGGGGATGGTAATCCCCGACGAAACCAAAAAGTTCAACTTTTTGTCCTGACAAGATTTGTGTCTTGATGGGCAAAAGTTGAACTTTTTTAGTTGACACATCCGCAAGAATTATTAGATCGCGTTCGGCCGTGAGCCGATAAATGTAATCAGTTGGGGGTGATTGTTCTCAGTTGGTGACCAATATTTGGTTAAATCAATCTCAATTTCGGAAATGGTACCATCTTGAATTCGTTTGAGGGGGTGGGGCAGATGTTTAAGTGTGCGCCAAATCCCACGATTGTCGTTTTGGATGGTAGCGACAAGCGTCTTAACGCCAGCCAGACGCGCTTCTTCGGCGATGAGTTGCAGCAGGTGTGTGCCAATGCCCATTTTTTGCATATCATCACGGATAGAAACGGCCGTTTCTGCCCGTCCATCCCCCGTTGACACATAACGCGCCCCGCCAATCGGTGCATTGGCTTGGTCTGGTAAATCTGCAAAGGCGATCAGTCCGCCTGCGTGGTACAGGTCGGCGATATGTTGCGCCTCGTCCCATACAAACTTGTCTTCCAAATGTGCAGTTGGCTGATGGAAGCGATGGTAACGGCTGTCCGCCCCCATATGCTTAAAAATATCGACTAAATAAGGAGTATCCTCATTAGTCATGCGCCGCACATGCACGGCTAAACCGTTGTGTGTTTCAAAATGATAGATATATGCTGTTGTTGGTTGGTTCATAAATTAGACCTCTATGACGCATTGCGTCATGGCGATAGAATAACATACTGTGACCAATAGATCAAAGATTATGCGCTTCTACGGCGTAATTCTACCATAGGCTAACGCTTTTATTTGAGATGGTTTTGTATAGGGCAATCGCGTTCTAAAACCCAGCGATTAAAATCGCGGGCTACATTTACAAA
>CAYSDT010000066.1:0-10334 GCA_964429835.1 uncultured Ardenticatenaceae bacterium
GGCGGTAATGACATTGTACTTTTGCACGACAAGATAATTCGTCAACACTTGTATATTGATTGGCTCATCATCAACGACAAGAATGTTGTATTCGTTATTCACATCCCATGCGTTTGCCGCTTGCGAGAAAGCGGCCGTTCCGACCACATCTGCTGGCTCTATTCCGCGATTTAGCGTGTTGACGGGGACATCCCGCGCAGGATAAGTCGCTACAGCGGCTTGGCTGATGGGTACGGTGAAATAGAATTGTGCCCCTTCGCCAAGTGTCGATTCGGCCCAAATTGAACCGCCGTGCAGTTCAACCAGTTCGCGTGTTACCGCCAACCCCAATCCTGTGCCGCCATACGCACGGGTGATGGATGCGTCTACCTGTTCAAATGATTGGAAAACGGCCGTTAATTTATCTTCCGGAATCCCGATCCCGCTATCCGAAACCACAATTTCCAACCATTGGCTCAAGTCGTCCATCACCCGTCCACCGATTGAAACCGTGCCTTTTTCTGTAAATTTAATCGCATTACCGACCAAATTATGCAAAATTTGTTGCACACGATTGCCATCAGCCATGATATACGGCAAATCGTCCGTAAATTTGTTCTCAATGAGTATCGCATTGTCTTCAATTGTCGGTGCAGATAAGGCCAGCACGATATCCACCAAAGCGGCCGTATCGACCGTCTCCAGCTTCAATTCAATCGCCCCATGTTCTATCTGCGACAGGTCAAGGATGTCGTTTACCAGCCCAGAAAGCCGCCGCCCACTGGAGACAACCATCGCTAAATTGTAACTTTGTTCGGCGGTGACGGAACCAGCCGCGCCGTCAATCATCGACTCCGCAATGCCGATGATGCCGTTCAGTGGCGTGCGTAATTCGTGTGATGTATTCGCTAAAAAGCGATCTTTCAGCTTGTCCAGACGTTGTAACTCTTCATTTTGCCCTTCAAGCGTAGAAAATGCGGTTTGAATTTGATGCGCCATGCTGGTGAAAGAGGTTTCCAACTGTTGCAATTCATACACGCTCGTGTCAGTCGGCTTTTGATCCCACTCTCCATGCGCGAACTGTTGTGCGGCATGGTTCAATCCATCTATCGGCGCGGCAATGCGGCGGGCAGAAAAAATACCAAAGGCCGCCGCGACAATCAACGCCAACGCAATCAGCAATATCGTTATGCGTCCATTAGCGTTGATTTCTTCCATAAAATCCGCTTCTGGCACGGTAACAACGATGAGCCAATCCAGCCCAAATTCATCCGTTAAGGGGGTGACTTGTACGAATTGACGGTCGCCGTCAAATTTGAAATCAAGTTGTTGGCTGTCGGTGATGGCATCGAGATTGCCGCCGTTTTGTGCTTGCAGAAAAACGGCCGTTTCCCGAATCAACACATCATCGCTCTCACTAGCTAAAACGCGCTCAAACTTGCCATCAACTTCATTAAAGACGGGGGCATCTGCCGATGTGGAGACCAAATCACCGTTTCGTTCAATGATGAACGTCTGCCCCGTCTTGCCAATTTCCAATGTACGCAGAAAATCATTAAACTGCGTGAAGATGAATGAGCTGCCCAGCACGCCCTGTAATTCATCATTTTCGTTGTAGAGGGGATAAACGGCCGTTATTGCCGACTGCCCCGTTGTTTTATCCGCATAAATATCACTCCATGATGGCTCAACCGCTTCAACTGCATTGATATACCACGGGCGCACACGCGGATCATATTCATTTATATCCTCATCAAGCCCAGCCCGTTCCCCATTCTCGTCTGCCAGATAATTATGGCGCAACCCATCTGTCGAATCATCAATCACAAACACCTGATAATGATCACCAGAAGTACGCGCCCCGTGCATATACCCATCTTCCAACCCAACATAGGAGTGAGTTACAGGCACAAATGTGTTAATCTGCTGCCAGAACATCAATTCCAGCGCAGTTGCATCATCCAGTTCAACCATCCCTTGTTCGATGGCCGCCACGCTTATTTTGTTGACCAATTGCGGCGTTTCGACAAACACTTGCAATCGATCATGAATGCGTGCCGTTACCTCCGTCCGCAACTGCGAAGCGACATCATTGACCGCCCGCTGCCCATTATAAAAGGACAACGCGCCAGTCAACCCAGCAACAACAAATATCTGGGCAAGAAACGGGAGTATCAATACCCGTCGCAAGGTAAGTCGTTTTAATCTTTCCATTAGACTACTCAGCTAATTAGGCAGGAACAAGTTGCGATGCAGTCGTTGTTCGCCGCGATGATTTTTCTAAACGGGGCGGTAATTGAATGATCGTATCAAGATACCACCACCAATGCGTAGCAGGTACATTTTGCTGTTGCCGCCAATCGGCCAAATCAGCAATTTCTTGAATGGCGGTATAAAATTGTTTTGCCTGATTCTGTAAATTACGATCTGCGTTCAAAACCCGTTGCCACTCTTCATTTGAGAGATGGGCGTTATGCCCTGCAATTTCACTGCGCGTCATAAGCATGTCCAAATGTTCCATACCGCTCACATCAGGAAATTGGACATCTGTTTCATAGGCTGTGATTAATTCATTATAGTTCATTATCAACTTTAAGTACGGGACTTCCAAGAAAATAACTATCCCAAGAATTAGTGACGAGTGGTTCATTCTTTCAGAATGAACCACTCTGGAACGGCGGGTAAACCTGCATGCTCCGTTCCAGAATGGTTCACTCCTTCGAGAGTGAACCATTCTTCCACTGGTTTTTGGAGGATTCAAACTTTGGAACTCCCTACAAGCGGAGGCTGAACCTGTCGAAGCCGTAGCGGTTACTGCTACCTCGCCGCCTTTGCCTTCGACAAGCTCAGGCGACGGCTAGATTGTGGATTTCGCTAAATTACACTTTGCTCGTAAGCGTATGCCGTGTTCAAAATGGTTGCTTCTTGCAGGGTGTTGCCGATCAGTTGCAGGCCGATGGGCAAGCCGTTGCTGTCTGTCCCGCAGGGAAGGCTGAGGCCGCAGCTTGCACTGAGATTTAGGGATAGCGTAAAAATATCGGCCAAATACATGCCCAGCGGATCGTCCGTCTTTGCGCCGATTTTAAACGCCGTCGTTGGCGTGGTCGGCGTGGCGATGACATCCACTTTTTCAAAGGCGGCGAGGAAATCATTTTTGATGAGAGTGCGAACTTTCAACGCACGGCCGTAATACGCATCATAATAGCCCGCGCTCAGCGCATACGTCCCCAACATGATACGCCGTTTAACCTCATCGCCAAAAAGGGCGCGGGTTTTCTTCACGGAATCGATCATATTGTCGCCTTCAAGGCGCGGCCCGTAGCGAATGCCGTCGTAACGCGCCAAATTTGCGCTCGCTTCGGCGGGGGCGATGAGATAGTAGACGGGCAAGGCGTAGCGGGTATGCGGCAAGCTGATTTTGACGATTTCCGCGCCCAATTTCTCCAACTGGGCGATGGCATCACGAACGGCCGTTTCTACCTCATCATCCATCCCTTCCACAAAATACTCAGCGGGAACGCCCACGCGCAAGCCGCTGATGTCACCCGTCAATGCTGCCTCGTAATTTGGCACGGGGCGGTCAAGCGATGTGCTGTCGCGGCGGTCGTAGCCAGCGATTGTTTGGAAAACGGCCGTTGTATCCGCCACCGTGCGCCCAAATGTACCAATCTGATCGAGCGATGACGCGAAAGCCGTCACCCCCCAGCGCGAAACACGCCCATAAGTGGGACGCAAGCCGACTATGCCGCAAAATGAGGCGGGCTGACGTACACTGCCGCCCGTGTCTGATCCTAACGAACCGAACGCCATCCCGCCCGCGACGGCGGCCGCGCTACCGCCGCTGCTGCCACCGGGAACACGGCTTAAATCGTGCGGGTTATGGGTGGTGAAATACGCCGAATTTTCCGTCGATGATCCCATCGCAAATTCATCGGTATTTGTTTTACCGACGATAACCGCGCCAGCTTCCTTCAACTTTTGAACCACAAAAGCGTCGTAAGGTGGCACGAATCCTTCCAAAATTTTACTACCCGCCGTTGTTTGTATGCCATCGGTGGCGATAATGTCTTTGACGGCGATGGGAACGCCCAACAGCGGCGTGTCGTCACCGTCAGCGCGGCGTTGGTCGGCGGCGGCCGCTTGTTGCAAGGCGATGTCGCCAGAGACGGTGATGTAGCTTTTGATGTCGCCATCAACGGCGGCGATGTGGTCGAGCGTGGCTTGGGTGGCTTGCACGCTGCTGACTGTGCCAGCGCGTAATGCGTCGCGCAGGTCGGTCAGGGTGGTGGTGGGGAAGTTCATTGTTTACTCCGGGTGAGCAGGGGAGATGAGGAGCAGGGGGGCGGGGGAGAGGGGGAGATTTCTCTCCTTATCTCCCCTGCTCCCCCGCCCCTCATCTCCTCATCTCAATTTCATTGCAGAACAGATTGAATAGAAAATTGCTCGCCAGTGTGGCCTGCACTATTTTGCAGGGCGGCGGCGGTGGACAGGGATGGTTCAATCACGTCATCGCGCATGATGTTTTGGCGGGCGATGGCGTGGGCGGTTGGTTCGATACCGTCGAGATCGAGTTCGTTTAGCATGTCGGCGTAATCAAGAACGGCCGTTAATTGTTCCAAATACGCCTCTTTCTCGCTTTCGCTCAACTCCAGCCGTGCTAAATCGGCGATTTTTTCAACATCTTGCATACTCAATGATGACATAGGGATACCTCGTTTATAAAGAAATTGTCAATTGTTAATTGGCAATGGTCAATTGTCAACGGAAGTAAGTTATTATGATGTTTTTTTGCTAACGACGAATCAACATCACACACAACCCTCATTGACAATTGATAATTGACCATTGACCATTGACAATTAATGATCGCTTGCTTCATTTAATGCCAAAATTATAACATGCCCCTCTAATTGCGAAAAAGTGATGTGTTTTTGCCGCTCTTGCTGTACTATACGGGCATGAACAATTCGATTGATGATCCCCTTGTTGAACAACCATTGGCTGTGATTGAAGAAACGGCCGTTGAAATACCATCCGCGAACCCATCGCCCGTTACCGACTCACCGCAAGGTGAGACGTACAAAGCAATTCAATCCATCACCCGCCTGCTGGTGGGCGGGGCGTTGGCGGGTAGCGATGAGTTGATCAAGCGACTGCACCAACTGGAGCGCGAAATTGCGGCGGCTGAGGAAGCTGATCGGGCGGGGCGGGGTGAAACGGCCGTTTCTCCTACAAAAACAGACAGCGAGCAAGATCGCGCCCGTTACGCCCTCATCGGCATTATGTTTGAAGGGCAAAACGCCGTCCGCAAGCGGATTCCGCTGATGAAGCGGATCGCCCGCTTGGGGGCGAACAGTGCCACGTTGGCGATGGATGTGGTTTCGGATAATCGGGTTGGACGGGGGATAAACGGCCGTTTTGACCAATTCGCCACCCATGGCAGCCGTGCCGTCAATCGCTGGATAGAGCGCGGACGACAAGAAGAATCCACCAGCAGGCAGATGTCTTTACTGTTGATGGACGACATTATTGACGATTTCATCAGCAATTTGGCAGAAAATGAAGAGATCGGCGATTTAGTGACGCAACAAAGCATGGGGTTGGCTGGTGAAGTCGTGGACACCGTGCGCGAACAAACCGTTACCGCCGACACTATCGTGGAGCGCGTTGCCCGCGCCATTTTGCGCCGCCCGCCCCGTGAAGATGGGATCGTGCCACAAACAACAACCATTGATGAAAATGGCAACATCATCCCAGATGCAGAGGGGGAATAATTATGTCCAGACGCAGACAGAAGGAAGAAGACCCAACAACCTTAATCGGCTATCACGCTGGATTTGTCAGCAGGTTAACTGCTTTTGTGATTGATATTCTAATTATATCGGGCATCAATTTAGCAATCACAGCCATCGCCCATCTTGTTGCTGGCTTTTTTGGCCTTGATTTTCTGTTTTCCGACCCCAACGAGTACACGACAGATTGGATGTATACTATAAAATTTATAGCCTTAATGGCACTGCTTTTTACGTCATTCCTTGTCTTCGTCTTGTATCCTATTTTATTTTGGACAACTGTCGGGCAAACGCCAGGTAAACGATTGATGGGGCTTCGCATCGTCACAGAAGATAATAGCAGACGTATTCATTTTGGCATGGCTGCAAAGCGGTATCTTGGCTATTGGATATCTGGCTTATCCTTGTTTTTAGGGTTTATTTGGGTGCTGGTTGATGATAACCGTCAAGCGTGGCATGACAAATTTGCAAATACATATGTGATTTATGATTGGGATGCACGGTACAACAACGCTTTCGTCGGCACATTACAAAATCGTGGTAACGCGCGGGCAGATAAAAGTAAAATTTTTCAAAAGCATCTAAAAAATACAAATAAGTAGTGCCAACCAAATCCGTTATCACTAGAATGCCGCTCTTTTTCTACAAATTACGGCATGGTTCAGAATTTGGCAACCCATCTTTACAATTTGTGTCATAGTGGGCGATTCAGCGAATCGCCCCTACAGGAGATACATGTAGGGATCATTTTATTACCGTATCTTCTCAATATTTCGGGGAGACCTGACAGGTTTTCCAAAGATACTCGTGTAAAACAAGAGGTCTTGATGAAACCTGTCAGGTCTTTACCCCAAGTTATTGAGATGTTACTTATTACCTATGAACCATGCCCAAATTACGATAAACTATCCGCATTATGGCTGAACTGAATCTCCCTCCAACTGCGTCGCCGAAAACGGCCGTTTCCCCCACAACATCCTCCCATCACACCCGCGAAACTGTACTCAATATCCTCATCTTTCTAGGCAAAAAGCTGGCTTACGCCGCCGCTGTCCTGTTGATCATCATTTTTGTCAGCTTCTTTGGCATTAAATTAGCGGGGGGGATGGATTTCGGAACGGCCGTTACCACATCCATCACCGACACCGTCGCCTACGTCGCCCGCCTTTTCACAGGCTCGATGGGAATGACGACCGCAGGCAGCAACACCCTCATCCCCCTGCCCGTCACCCAAGTCATCAAAGAGCGATTGCCAATCAGTCTCGCCCTGTTGGGGCTGGCAATCCTATTTTCCTCCATCGTCGGCCTTTTTCTCGGCGTGCGGGCGGCGCAAAGCAAGTCAGAAAGCTCCATCTACATCCTGATTGCCACCATCATCGGTGTCTCCATCCCCAGTTTTTTCGCCGCCTTCTTGCTGCAATGGGGCGTAACCAGCCTCACCCGCTTAACAGGACGCTCAATCCTGCCCGTCGGCGGTTTCGGCTGGGACAGCCATCTGGTTTTACCCGTACTCGTGCTTTCCGCCAGACCTGTCGCCCAAATTACGCGCATGGCGTTCGTCTCCTTGCGCCAAGTTCTGCGCCAAGATTACGTTCGCACCGCCAACAGCAAAGGGCTGCACAGCTACCAAGTCACCATCAACCACGTTTTACGCAACGCCGCCATCCCCATTCTAACCACCATCGGCATGTCATTACGCTTCGCCCTGAGCAGCCTGCCCGTCGCCGAACTGTACTTCGGCATTCCCGGCGTTGGCAGCGCACTCTTAAAAGGCATCGCCCAACAAGATGCCGATCTGACCGTCGGGCTGACGCTCTGCTTTGGTACCATCTTCATTCTCGTCAACCTAATCCTTGAACTCAGTTACCGCTTCATCGACCCGCGCTTATGGGAAACACCAACCCACGTCTCCACCCGCTCATCCCATTCAAACCGCGACGCGCTCAAAGCGTGGCGCGAAGATGTGGGCGATATTGTCGCCAGCAATCCCGTGACACAATGGTTCAAACGGCGCAATCGCCCACCAGAACCCAATCCCTTCGCCAAATCAGGCGAAAGCAGTGCCGAACCAGAGATAAAACCAGAAAATCGGATGGCGTGGCGCAATGTTTCGCGCAACAAACCGTTCATCATCGGCTCCCTTTTACTTATCGGCATGGTCGTCATCATTCTTTTCGGCTTAGCCCTTTCGCCCAATAACCCATACAACACGCAAGGGTTGCTGAAAATTGACGACGTACTGAAAACGCCTCCCTTTGAACCCAGTTCCGATTTCATCTGGGGCAGCGACCCGATGGGGCGCGATATTTTGAGCCTAATTCTCACTGGCGCACAGATGACGTTGACGTTGGCGGTACTGTCCGTCACCGCACGGCTTGCCATCGGCACATTTTTGGGAATGTTGGCGGGATGGCGCAGTGGCAGTTGGCTGGATCGCGCCATCGTTGGCTTGTCGGAAGTGATCGCTGCTTTCCCCACGTTGATTTTGGCGATGATTTTGATTTTGGCGATTGGTATTCGTCAAGGCATGTCCACCTTTGTGCTGGCACTCAGTCTGGTGGGATGGGGTGAAATCATGCAATATGTACGCAGTGAATCCATCTCCATCCGCCCCAAAGCGTACATTGAAAGCGCAATAGCGATGGGAGCGCATACGCCGCGTCTCATCGGTAAACACGTCTTGCCGCAGTTGGTTTCGGCTCTCATTTCACTGGCCGCACTGGAAATGGGATCCGTCTTGCTGCTGCTGGGCGAATTGGGTTTCATCAGCATATTTATCGGCGGTGGGACATTTATCGAACTTCCCGGCGTTCCTGCCGTACTCTATTCTGATGTGCCAGAGTGGGGCGCATTGCTGAGTAATACCCGCCTTTACTCGCGCTCGTATCCGTGGGTCGCACTTTACCCGATGCTGGCGTTTTTCATCGCCATTTTGTCGTTCAACTTGTTCGGCGAAGGGGTGCGGCGACTGGTTGATGGCGGTAGTTTGGTCATCAATCGCATTTTCAACAAATACACCATCGGCTTTGGGCTGGCTGTTATTTTGGCAGTATTGTGGCTGCAAGATAACAGTGGCCGCGCCCCATTCTTACGCGAATACGCGGAACTGTTTGATGGCGAACAAGCCATCGCCCATGTGGAAGCGTTGACGATGGATGAGATGAACGGCCGTTCTTTAGGAACGTCTGGTCAAGATTTAGCCGCCGAATACGTCGCCGAACAGTTTGACGCATTCGGTTTGCAAGCGGCAGGCGAAGGCGGCACGTTCTTCCAAGAGCGGTCGCACAGTTACGAACTGCTGCTGGAAACGCCGCAATTCACGATTGCCGATGGCGGCGCAGCCCCCGTTTATGGCGAAGATTACGCCGCCTATCCTGGTCACAACATGACGGCTGGCGATGCGGATGGCGACCTTTTGTTCATCGGGCTTGGCAAACCACAAGCGAACGCTCGCGGCGGCTTCGGCTCCCGCTATCCAGAGCTGGATCGCACCGATCTTTCCAAAAACACCCTGCTGGTACTCTCCGATTGGGAAGCGAATATGCTCACGGAAACGGAGAAGGATGGCTTGCTGGTTGTGACCGACGATCCCGCATTGTTGGCAAAATCACACACCTATTCCAGCAGTTCCGGCCGCCCGATGAATATGTTCACAGGCGAGTTAAAAGGGGAAGAAACGCCGACCATCTGGATTTCAGAAGAAATTGCAAATCGGTTGCTATCCGATTCTGGCGTAACCGTCGCCGATTTACGCAAGCAAAATGCAGACCTTGCCATCGAGCAAGTCGCTCAATTACCGCTTGATGCTCAGGTCAGCATGAGCGTGCAGGGTGAAATTGTGGAGAAGTATCCCGTGCGGCACGTCATCGGCTTTTGGCCGGGAAATAAGGGGTATGACGGGTGCAAAGATTGCATGAATACGCAGTTAGTGGTGGTGATGGCGCAGATGGACAGCCCGCCGCCCAGCCCCATCGCTGGGGAGTTTCCGGCGGCTAACGACAATGGTAGTGGAACGGCCGTTATGTTGGAAACCATCCGCATTCTGAAAGAATCAGGCTATCAACCCAGCCGCTCCATCATGTTTATCGCCTATAACGGCGAAGGGTTCGATGGCGGTGAACCCGTGTCCAATCCTGACATCAAACGCTTTTTGCAAGCCAGAACAGGGTATGCCACTACTTTTGTGCCTGAAGCAATCATTCAATTGCGCGGGCTTGGCGCGGGTGACGGGAATAAGTTGGAAATTTCAGCGGCTGGCAGTCTGCGATTGGCGGATTTATTTGAAACGGCCGCTCGGCAAATGGGTGTGAAGACGACACGGGCAGAAGAAAACATCAATATCGGGGCGATTTATGCGGATACGGGGTCGGGAACGGCCGAAACGCAGTCGGCTTCGGTGGTTGGCCTGAGTTGGGAGGGATGGGAGGCGACTTCGCGCACGTCGGCGGATACGTTGGAATCTATTTCAGCGGTGACGCTGGAGAAGGCGGGGCGGGCGATGGCGTTGGCGTTGATGGTGTTGGGGGAAGAGTTGAATTACTGAGCGAGTGGCGAGTTGCAAGT
>CAYSDT010000067.1:0-2859 GCA_964429835.1 uncultured Ardenticatenaceae bacterium
CTTACAATGCAAGATTACCAATCTCGTCCTCAAGTGCCTGCCATTCATGCAACCCATCCGATTCTGTTGTGAGTAACTTTTGCAGTTCGGCGTGGCGAATGGCAAGGGCGACGTAATCAGCTAAAGCGGCCAATATCTGCGTGTCGGCATAATTAAGTGACGCATTTGATTGACCGCTGGTTACATACAACACGCCAATCGGCAATCCACGAGAAAGTATTGGCACATGAAGTGATGATTCTGGGGAAATGGTACGTTCGTTTGTGGTTGATTGCAGCTCTTTATGAACAAGAACGGGTTGCGCTGTCCGATAAGCACGGTCAACCAATTTACTCTCTGTTAATCGCGTGATGGTATGCGCTTCGTGACCTTTTTCTTTAGTTGCACAAACACGGAACAATGAATTTTTCTCATCCCACAACACGAGGCCGCCTTCATCAGCGTCAACGGCAAAAACAGCTCCATCAACCACCCGATTATAGATGGTTTCGAGTTCATGCGACGTGTTGACCGTTTGACCAACGCCGTATAGCACATTAAATTCACGCGCCCGTTGCTGTAAATTATTATTGTTCTGCAATAGTTCTTGAAGCAAATCAATGCGTTCGCGTTCTAATCTGGTGGCGTGTAACGCTTTTTCAACAGAGGCTTCAAGCACACCCGGCTCTATTGGCTTGATGAGGTAATCGAGAATGCCAAGATGAAATGCAAAAACGGCCGTTTCTTCTGAACCTTGCCCTGTTGCTAAAATAGAGGGAATTTGTTGATCACGTTCCTTTAATATGCCCAGCATTTCCAAGCCCGTCATCTCTGGCATCTGCAAATCGGTCACAATCAGATCGATCCGCTCATTTTCAATGATTTTCAACCCTTCGGCACCGCTTTCTACAGCTATCACGTCATATTTTTCTAACGAGACAAGTGTATAGTACAGGTAATCCCGCACATCCTCTTGATCGTCTACTACTAAAATTCGTTCTCGCATAATCATTTTGCTCACCAAACCTCAGATACTGTCACATTACGTCAAAATTCATCAGTAACACAGGCACATGGTACTACCCACCATCCAGAATGGCAAACGAGCTATATTGACGCTGATATGGGTGAACGCTGATAAAAAACAGGATTTCTATTAGCGTTCATCCGTATCAGCGTCAGTATGTAAAAATAAAATTGGTATGCAATCGTCCCGTCACAATCAGGCAAACAGTTGCCCGCATGATGTGCATGGGATAGCATGACGGCCGTTATGAAAAAGAACCACCCATCCATCTCCCCGTTGTTACTCGGCCTGCTTTTGCTGCTGCTGTTAAGCGCGTGCGGGGGTGATGGGAACGCGGACGTTCCGCCAACCCCCGTACACGAATTTGTTGTATTGGATTTGAGCATGACAAACGGCCGTCCGCCCATCGATCCACAGCAGATCAGCAGTCAAGACAGCTTTGACCTTGCCGAAAATTTGTTCATCGGGCTGACCAACTATAACCATCAAACCAACAGGATTGAGGCTGAATTTGCCCAATCGTGGACGGTCAGCGACGATGGGCTGGTGTGGACATTTGACCTGCGCGAGGATGTGTTCTGGGTGCAACCGACGCTGGCGGTGGATGAAGGGGGAAAAACGGCCGTTATTCCCATCCGTCCCGTCACCGCCGACGACGTTGTGTTTGCCATTCAACGGGTTTGCAGTCGCAGCACCGGCACGCCCGATGCGTTCATCTACTTCACCATTCAAGGATGCCGCTATCTGTACGACAACCCGCCCATCATCAATCCCATCGCGGAAGAAGAGGTTGAAGAGGGCGTAATACCAGACGATGGCAGCTTGGGCAGCCCCAGCCAACTCGCGCTCATTGGCGCACATGCGATTGACGATCACACGTTGGAAATCCGCCTTAACGCGCCAAGCAGCAGCTTTTTGAGCATGACCAGCATGTCAGCCCTCGCCCCCGTTCCGCGTGATTTAGTGAATGAGCATGGGGATGATGTCGGCGATGAGGGACGGTTTACCACATGGAACAGCGTCGAAGAGGCGGTTTATAGTGGCGCGTTCGTCATCGCCCCCGCTTCGACGGAAGAGCGAACCATCTTGCACCGCAACCCTGAATGGAAGCTGCCACCGCGCAATGGAAATGTCGATGTGGTCAACGTGTGGCATTTAGATAATGAAGATGTCGCTTATCAGCAGTGGCAAAACAAGCAGTTGGATTTGTCCCCCCTGCCCGCCTTGCAACGGGAGACGATGTTGGAGGGCAAGCCTGAGCGTGTCCTGCTCGTTCCTGAACAGACGCATTTTTATTTGGGCTTCAACATGGACAGCCCCGCGCTGGCGGATGCGGGTGTGCGGCAGGCGTTGAGTGCCGCGCTGGATCGGGAAGAATTTGTGCTGGATTTGTATAACGGCCGTTCTGTCGGAATGCAACACCTCATGCCGCCTGGCCTTGTCGGTTCATTATTGGCAGATGAGACGGGGGTCGGTTACAACCCCGATTTAGCGCGGCAACGGATGGCTGACAGCCCCTTCCGTGCTTGCCGACTGATGCCGCCGCTGACGATTTTGGTCAGCAACGCTGACCTTTCCCTGCGCGTGGCTGAATTGGCGCGGGATATGTGGGTTGAGGAGTTGGGCTGCGCCCGCGAGCAAATCACGATTGAGCAGGCGGCTTTTGGCGAACTATTAGCCATCACCACCCCCGACGCGGAAGGGACGCGGCCAGATGTGTGGGAGCTGGGCTGGACGACGCATTATCCTGATGCCGATAATTGGGCGGGCGACTTGATGCACTGCACCGACGGGCAAAATCGGGAAAAACGGCCGTGTGACCCGACCGACAGCCTCATCAAACAAGCCGCACT
>CAYSDT010000067.1:2959-8213 GCA_964429835.1 uncultured Ardenticatenaceae bacterium
CAAGTGGCAAGTAAATTACGCCAACTTGCTACTTGCCTACTTGCTCGCTTGCAACTGATTATGAACTGGATTAACCAAGCCGAGCAGATCGGCGTGCGGCTAACGGCCGTTCAACAAGAACAATTTGCCCACTATCTTTCTATTTTGATGGATTGGAATGGGCGACTAAATTTAACGGCCGTTCGTGAACCAGCGGCCATCGAAACCCGTCACTTTCTTGACAGCTTAACTTGCGCCCCGCTGATGGGCGACTTAAACGGGCAACGGCTGATCGATGTCGGGACGGGTGCGGGCTTTCCCGGCTTGCCACTCAAAATTTTGTATCCCGACATGCAACTGACATTGGTCGAAAGTGTGGGCAAGAAAACACGCTTTTTGCAAGCAGTCGTGGATGAATTGGCGTTGACTGATGTTACCATCCTGCAGGAGCGGGCGGAGGCGTTGGGGCAACAACGCGCCCATCGGGAAAAGTACGATTGGGCGGTGGCGCGGGCGGTGGCAAAATTGCCGACGCTGGCGGAGTATTTGCTGCCATTCTGCAAGGTGGGCGGCCATATGTTGGCGCAAAAGGGGCGACGGGCTGAGGAAGAAACGGCCGTTTCCCATCATGCCATCACCCTTTTGGGCGGCGGCGCACCCGAACTGCACCCCATCACCCTCACCGACGACGGCACGACCATCATTTTGATCGAAAAAGTCAAACGCACACCGAAAATGTACCCGCGCCACATCGGTACGCCTGCGAAAACGCCCTTGCAGTAGCAAGTTGCAAGTAACAAGTGGCAAGTATGCAGGTCAACCACTTGCCACTTGCTCGCTTGCAGACTTCCCTCAATGAAACCAAAACTTTCGACACTGTTACCCATCACGGGATTGACCATCCTGTTTTTTGCGTGGGTTTTGGCTGATCCTGTGTGGGATGGTGAATTTTTCACGTTGATGCAGATGGCGATGGGGTTGACGTTGGCGGTGGTGTGGGGGGTGCTGTTTTGGAAATGGAAACGGCCGTCTGCCAAACCCATCCCCACCCTCGACGATTTACACGCCCTCACCCCGCTTGAATTTGAGGAATATACGGCGCAACTATTCCGACAAAAGGGATATAATGCTACCCTTCGCGGCGGTAGTGGCGACATGGGCGTGGATGTGATGTTGACAAAGGACGATGGCAAACGCGCCATCGTCCAGTGCAAGCGGTATCGGCACACGGTCGGCCCCGATATTGTACGCGAACTGTTCGGCACGATGGTACATGAGCGGGTGCATCACGCCTTTTTGGTCACGACGGCCGATATTTCAGACAATGCCCGCAAATGGGCAGAAGACAAACCACTGACATTGATTGATGGGACGTTGTTGCTGGAAATTGTGGCGGCGTTAGAAGAGAGGGGAGCAGGGGAGCAGGGGAGATGAGGAGCATTTTTTCTCCCTCGCTCCCCTGCCCCCCTGCTCCCTAAAGGATTTTTTATGAATAATATGACAACAGTTTTATTGGTGCGGCATGGACAGACGGCGTGGAATTTAAACGGCCGTTGGCAAGGTCATGCAGACGTTCCCCTGAACGAAACGGGACGGGAACAAGCGGCGGCCATCGCCCAACGATTGGCAAAGCAAACGGAGTGGAAAATTGATGCACTGTATGCCAGTGATTTGGAACGGGCGACGGAAACGGCCGTTATTATCGGCAAAGCCATCGGTCACACCCCCATTTTTGACCCCATCTGGCGCGAAAGGGACATGGGCGGTTTTTCTGGCCTGACTCGCCCTCAGATTCTGGTCGAATATCCGGGATTATTGGAAGGTGAACGCAGTGGTTTTGGCCTAACACCGCCCAACGGCGAATCAGGCGATGCGTTCTGGGATCGTGGCGCGGAAGCGATCAACAGCGTCGTTACCAATCATGCAGGCGAAACTATTCTCGTTGTCAGTCATGGTGGAATTTTATACGCCACCGTCGCCCGCTTGCTGGGAATGGGGCAAGATAATTTTGGTAATCTGCGTTTTGGCAATACCAGCCTGAGCGTCATGGAAATTGACGACCATCATGCCCGCTTACACCTGCTTAACGACATGAATCATTTAAGAAAATAGTCCGCAGATTACGCAGATTTACGCAGATTAGTAAGAAAAGAATCTGCGCTAATCTGCGTAATCTGCGGATCAAAAGGAACACCATGAACAATAAATTAAACGAATTAGACCAGCATATTGAAGAACATTTAGAACATTGGATTGAGCAACTCGGCCGTTTGTGCGCCCAGCCGAGTATTTCGGCACAGAATGCTGGTATCGACGATTGTGCCGATCTCGTTGCCGAAATGTTACGCGAAAGCGGCTTTGACGCAGAGGTCATGCCATCCAACGGCTACCCCGTCGTCTACGGCGCGGGCGATGGGGATAGTGACAAAACATTGCTTTTCTATCTCCATTACGACGTGCAACCACCAGAACCACTGGAATTATGGGAGAGTCCCCCGTTCGAGATGGCACGGCGGGATGGCAAGCTGTTTGCGCGGGGCATTTCCGACGACAAAGGGCATATTATTTGCAGATTAGCGGCATTAACGGCCGTTCGTGAAACCTACGGCACGTTGCCATGCAACGTCAAATTCGTCATCGAAGGCGAAGAGGAAATTGGCAGCCCCAACATGCCCCAATTTGTGGAAGATCATCAAGAAAAGCTGACCGCTGATGCGTGTATTTGGGAATTTGGCAGCGTCGATTACGACGACACGCCACAGCAAGCGTTGGGGATGCGCGGCATTTGCTACATCCAATTTTCGGTGCAAACCGCCAATCAAGATGCCCATTCGGGGCTTGGTGGCTCAATCTTCCCCAACGCGGCGTGGCGGTTGGTCTGGGCGTTGAATACGTTGAAAGATGAGAACGAAAACATCCTGATTCCCGGCTTTTACGATGATGTCATCCCCCCCAGCGCACGCGATTTGGAATTGCTGGACAAGTTGCCCGACGAATCGGCACAGGTGAAGAAAACTTACGGGCTGGATGGGTATTTGAAGGGGATGGACGGCGGGTTGGAATGGAAGAAAACGGCCGTTTTTGAACCAACATGCACCATCTGCGGCCTCGATTCGGGCTATCAGGGTGAAGGGACGAAGACGGTGTTACCCGCGACGGCAACCGCCAAAGTCGATTTCCGCATGGTTCCTGACCAACGTCCCGACGATATTTTCAAGAAATTACGCGCCCATCTGGACGCGCAAGGGTTCGCCGATGTGCAGATCGAACTGCTGGCAAACGGCCGTCCTGCAAAAATCGACCCCGATGACCCATTTGTACAATTAACGCTGGAAACGGCCGTTGAAGTGTACGGCAAAGAGATGATGGTCTCGCCAATCATCGGTGGCAGCGGCCCCAGTTATCCGTTCGTGCATATCTTAAATCTGCCCATCGTCTCGGCAGGGTTGGGCTATCCAGGCGGACAAGTTCACGCCCCCAACGAAAACATCCGCATCAATGATTTGTTGCTGGGCATCAAACACACTGCCCGCATTGTTGAACGGTTTGGCAGGGGATGAGGAGATGAGGAGCAGGGGAGATAAGGAGATCGTGTTCTCCCCCGCTCCCCCGCCCCCCTGCTCCCCTGCCTCTGTTTTGTTATGAACATTGATTACAACATCCAAAACAACATCGCCATTTTGCGCGTGAATCGGCCAGCGGCGCGGAATGCGTTTAATTGGGCGGCGCAAGAACGATTTGCTGAATTGATTGCGACGGTTGCCGCCGATGACACCCTTCGCGCCCTCATTGTCACTGGCGCGGGTGACAAGGCGTTCGCGGCGGGGGCCGACCTCAAGCAACTTGCCAACCATCCCCAAGCGGCGGCAGGGCGACGGTTGACCAGCATTATGAAGCCCGCCTTGCAACAAATGGCCGCTTTGCCCATCCCTGTCATTGCCGCGATCAACGGCGACGCGCTCGGCGGCGGTGGTGAAATTGTAACCGCGTGCGATTTGCGAATTGCCGCACCGCACGCACGGCTGGGCTTTGTGCAGGTGCGGAACGCCCTGCCAACAGGCTGGGGCGGCGCACATCGACTGGTACAAATCGTCGGTGCAGATCGGGCGATGGAATTGATGTTGACCAGCCGCATTTTGAGCGCGGAAGAGGCGCAAGCGATTGGCCTCGTCCATCGCATTTCCCCTGTGGGGGTGGATGTGCTTGACGCGGCGATGGCGTGGGCGGAAGAGGTGACGTTTTGGTCGAAGGGGGCATTAACGGCCGTTAAATCCCTCATCCACACCGCCGCCATCGCCCCCGCCGCTGAAACCAACGCCCTCGAAGCCGATCTGTTCACCGCATTATGGCCGCAACCTGATCATCTGGAAGCGGTGGCGGCGTTTGTGGAGAAACGCACTCCACGTTTTAATCAGTAATTTTTTAATCCGCAGATTACGCAGATTGACGCAGATTAAAAAATATTTCTTAAAAAATCTGCGCTAATCTGCGTAATCTGCGGATAATTTTATGTACGAAGATATTGCGCTTTATTATGATTTGGTTCATGCGGATTTAATTGCCGATGTGGAGTATGTTATCGGCAAATTTTCGCCAGATGATGGCGCAGTATTGGTTTTGGGTTGCGGCACGGGGCGGGCGATTTGGCCGTTGGCGCGGGCGGGTTTCACCGTTGTCGGGCTGGATAATTCGGGGGCGATGTTGGGACGGGCGCGGGCGTATTTGGCAGAACATGAGGTATTGCAAGCGCGTGTTACTCTTATTGAAGGGGATATGCGCGATTTTGCGTGTAACCGTGAGTTTGGCGTTGCCATCGCCTTGAATAATACGTTTATGCACTTAACGGCCGTTGAAATGCGGCAGGTATTGGAGCGGGTAAACGGCCGTTTGGCAAACGGAAGTTTGCTCCTAGACCTCATCAACCCCATCGCCCTTGCCGCTATGCCAGACAACCGCCAGCCAATTCTTGAACGAGAACTTGTTGATCCCGAAAACGGGGATTCCATCGCCCAATTAAGCAGCAATTGGCTGGACGCTGCCGATCAGATTTTGCATATCGAGTGGGTGTACGAACGCACACCAGCAGACGGCGGTGCGATACAACACACCATCGCCCATGAACGGTATTATTATCATTTTCCGCATCAACTGGAGTTAATTTTACGAGAAAGCGGCTTTCTGTTGACGGAAATGAAGGGGGATTACGACGATTCGCCCTTCACGGAAGATAGTCCGCGCTTGTTATTGACGGCGCAAAAACGGTAGGGGCTACCCT
>CAYSDT010000067.1:8313-10315 GCA_964429835.1 uncultured Ardenticatenaceae bacterium
ACGGAAGATAGTCCGCGCTTGTTATTGACGGCGCAAAAACGGTAGGGGCTACCCTAATTAAAATGGGACACTGATTGCACGGATTACACTGATTGGATTCGCTTATTTTTTATCTGTGTTCATCAGTGCAATCCGTGTACAAATTTACGATCCCCATGATTTAATCGTTAACTCAGGTTTGGGATCGGCTTGTGCCAAGCCAATTTTCACGAACAACATCGGCGCGAAATAGGTCATCCATAACACGGTGATGAAGTAGCGGAGGGCGCGGAAGATGAGCATGAGCCATGTCGGTTCGGTGGGGAAAACCAGTGCCAAGCCACGCCAAAACAGCAACATACCAATCATACCAACCACAAATCGCAGCAGGCGCAGCCACCACGCGCCCTCGACGCGAAAACGCACATCACGCGCTTCAAATAAGATGCCGATGGCAAAACCCATGAACACGCCAAAGGAGAGCGCGGTCGTTTTGTAGCTTTCGGCTTCGGCGATGGGCAGATATTCACTCCAAGAAACGGCCGTTTCTGGTGCGCCCAAAATAAACAGAGCGATGACGTAAGGGATGAGTAAAATGAAGGGGGGGATTATCGTCCATAAGAGCCGTCGTCCGAAAATTTGTTTTCGCACACGGGCGACCGTGTATCGTTGCCACAGCCAGTAAAACAGCAGAATTATGGCGGCGACAAACAGCCCGCCCGCCAAATCGTTCAAGAAATGCAGCCCCAAATAGAGGCGGCTGAGCATCATCAGGGCGACGGCAACGATGGCGAGTAACCATCCCCACCCTTTTTTGAACCATGACGCTAAGAAAAAAAGTAAAACGGCCGTGTTTTGTGTATGTCCGCTGGGAATGCCGTATCCATTTTCGACACCCGCTTCAGCGACGGTGGGATCGAGCCAAAATGGGCGCGGGCCGCGCAAAAGATGCTTTAATTCAGCATTGATGAGAACCGTGATTACAAATAGATAGCCGAGATAACGCCCCAATCGCTTGTTCAGCGTCCAATAGATCAAGGGCATGACGAGAAGGTAGAAATCTTCGCCGCCAAAGAAGGAAACGGCCGTCATGAAGCCTTTTAATTGCGGGTAGTTGCTCTGCAACCAGCGAATAAGTTCTAAACTTGTTGTGTATATGTCTTCCATAATGAACTGTACACCGATTTCGCAGATGAACACAGATATAAAAACAAAAATCAGTGCGATCAGCGTATCATTTTAGGTATTTTATGCAAATTCAATTTGTAACTGTTTTCCAACGGAACGCGCCCAACGAAATAGCGACTCTAATGTAACCGCGCTATTTTCTGGATCGAGCAATCGATCAAGTTGGGAGCGGCTGGTATTCATTTTTGCAGCCACCTCTGTTTTTGTAAGATGAGATTCCGTCATAATATCAGCCATTTGCAAAGCCAACAATCGCTTTTGCGCCTGAGAAGAAACATCTTCAAGAATGCCCTCTTCTTCCAAAAAATCATCAAAATCAGTCCCACTGTATCTATTTTTCATTACCTTACCATCCATCTTGCCAAAAATTTCTGCGAGAACGCCCCAACTTCAACTCATTAGCGGGTGTTTTTTGAGATTTCTTAATAAAACCATGCAATAAAGCTATCTCGTGTTCGTGTACTGTAAACAAAACGCGGGCAATACGTCCTCCTGCAAGGTGAGAACGCACTTCCCATAAATCAGCCTCCAACTTTCTGACCAATGGCATTCCCAAAGGCCAACGAAACTGAAGTAATTTTATATCTTCACCAATGTTCTTCCGATCTCCCTTGCCCAACTGCTTGAGCCATTCGCGCACAGGTTCGCGTCCGCTATTGGTACGGAAGAAAACGACGGAAAAAGGAGGCTCAGTATTCATAAATAACAGTGTACCATATGAGGTACAGAAGGCAAGACATCCTCTAGCTCCATCCCCGCCCTCTCGCTATAATCCGCCGCTATGGATGAAAAATCATTAAACACACTTGAGTTTCACAAAGTATTAGACATTTTA
>CAYSDT010000068.1:0-10304 GCA_964429835.1 uncultured Ardenticatenaceae bacterium
CAAGAGATATTGATGAAACCTGTCAGGTCTTTACCCCAAGTTATTGAGATGTTACCCCTCCACCATCAAAAAAGGGCAGACTTCTTGAAGAAGTCTGCCCTTTTTTATTGCAACTTTACACAGGCTCAAACGGCCGTATTGTATTTGGTCTACTCGGATCATAATGCCGCGCCCCTTCGTGAACGATTTCGTACATCGTATTTCGCTCGGCGGGGATGCGCCCCATGTCCAGAATCACCCGCTCAAACTCCTCTGGCGGCATATATTCGCCCGTCGTCGCCCCCGCCATCTTGCTGATGCGCTCATTGATCAGCGTACCACCAAAATCATTCGCCCCCGCATTCAAAATCATCTGCGCCATTGGCAGCCCCATCTTCACCCAGCTTACCTGAATGTTGGGAATATCATGCCCCAGCATCAAGCGGGCGATGGCGTGCATCTTCAAATTTTCCATCCCCGTCGGGCCCGGCCGTGATTGCCCACTGGCGTACAAATTTGTATTTTGATGGATAAAACCGAGCGGCACAAACTCCGTAAAGCCGCCCGTCTCCCGCTGAATATCACGGATGAGCGCGATGTGCGCCGCCCAATGGTGCGGCGCGTCCACATGGCCGTACATAATCGTCGCCGTCGAGCGCAATCCCACCCGATGTGCCGTTTTGATAATATCCACCCACGCTTCGGCCGATAGCTTATCTTTTGTCAATTTTTGCCGCACTTCTGTGTCTAAAATTTCTGCGGCCGTGCCAGGAATACTGCCCAAACCAGCCGCTTTCAAATCACGCAACACCTGTTCGGGCGATTGGCGCAGTAATTGACTGGCGTACTGAATTTCAAAGGGAGAGTAGGCGTGGATGTGCAGTTCTGGCAGTTCAGCCATCACCGCCTGCAACATGCGTAAATAAATATCGCCACCCAGCAGTGGATTCAAACCACCCTGCATACAAATTTCAGTACAGCCCCAATTCCACGCTTCCACTGCCTGTTCGACGACTTCTTCGATGGAAAAGGTGTACGCATCATCATCTTTGCGCTGACGGCCGAATTCGCAGAAAGTGCAATCGGTGTAGCAAATGTTGGTGAAATTGATGTTGCGTACTTTCACAAACGTCACGCGGTCGCCCACCTGTCGGCGGCGCATTTCGTTGGCGGTGGCGGCTAATGCCAGCACATCCAACCCTTCTGCGCCAAACAGCACAAGCGCATCCGCTTCACTGATTTCACCATCGTTTAATGCTTTGTCTAACAGCCGCCCAACTTCGGGGCTGACTGTGGAGAATAAATTATTAAGGTTTGTCATTGTCATATTGATTTTTCATTCTTGATCTTGTATACTGTAACTAACTTAAATCACTCCTTTGTATGCGAAAACCGGCTTCATGCCGTGCGTTCATTTATGAACCTAGCCGCAAAGGGGTGATTTTGTTTATATGGAAGGGGTTTCTCTTGCTGTACCGATGTTGTCCGTAATTATCGAAGTCGTACAAATCTACTAGTAAGTCAACCTTATCCGCAATTGCGTCATAATAACGCATTTCCCCTTGCGTAAACGCCCGATATACCGCCCAATTCACATAATCAACGATGCTTAAACACAACTCCCCTTGCGGGCGTTGCACCTGAATCGTAATAGAGGATGTCATTTTGCTGTTTGATGTTACTTCAAAGTAATTACTTGCTTGCTGGATAGCATTTTGTAAAGGAATTTGACGATTGCGTGAGCCGCGTTTAGCAAAAATTATGCTGTTCTGTTCATGGCGATGGAGAACTTCCTGAAAAAGCTGCACGATCAATGAATCATAGAAAATATATGGCTTACCGTGATGGTTAGTTTGAAAGATTTCTCCTGATTTGCGTGCTACCACAATTTGAGCGCGGAAATCAAGCGTTGCCAACAATTTATAGACGAGGTGACGAATTTCAGGTATATCGTCTTTAGCATGGAAAGCAATTGCTGTTTTGGCAAGTGATGGTACGCCTTGAAAATACGGATCCTGAATAACTTCTTTCTGTAATTTCATTAGGGCGCGGCGTAATGTGCGTGGATTTGTTGTTTCAATAAACCCCATCATCAAAATAGGAGAACAGCCAGACTGTCCGACAATCAATTGTCCACGTTTATTATAAAAAGTGGTGTCCCCTGATTCATCTACGAAAAAATAATTATGGGCAACTTTGGGGTGTTTCATGTTAGCTTCTTTGATCTGCATTGCCATTTACCAACCCGCTGTCATCAACCCATTGTAGGGATCTGCGACGAAATCTGGTTGGACAAGGTAGTGGGGGGATGGTCAACCATCCATGTAAGGTATAAAATCTGTGTCAATTGTGCGTTACACTCGCCAATCTTCAAGTTTTAGATTTGGTACACGTTGAAAGTGTTTTTGATTGTGTGTTACTAATATCAGATTCCTTGCCAATACGATGGCGGCGATTTGTAAATCTGCCGTATCTAACTTCATTCCCTTTTTCTCCAAATACGCCTTCAACCAACCAAATTTCCACGCAGCACGCTCATTAAAGGGCAAAATAGTTAGAACTGGCAACAATAACCGAACACGAGCAATATTTTCCTCTGAATTATATGATTTATACGCCCCATGCACGATTTCACCTACTGAAATTGCCGTGATAGCTATTATTTCATCTTGCTGAACCCACTCTTGCAGAATAATGTCGCCGTGCATAAGAGCAATACAATGATCACTATCCAATACCTTCAAAAGAAACCTCCCTATTTGAATCTGATAATAAATCATCTTCCCGCGCTTGGTAAATTTCATCAATCAGGTTTTCTAAGTCTGGTTCATCCTTCCACAAGCCATACGCTATCATTGCAGGATGTATCTCTTGATTTTCAATCTGTCGCAAAATTTCTTCGCTTTGCCCTAGTTTCAAAGCCTGACCGCGATTTACTTGTGCCAACCGTTGTAACTGTTCCCATTCAGCCAAGCCGACGAGGGCAGCGACTGGTTTTTCCCGTCGTTGAATGATGAATTTCTCACCGCCAACTGTGCGCGATAACAACTCTGAAAATCGACTCTTTGCTTCAACTACATTCATTGTTTGCATAATTTGCCTCCATCATGGTCATAATGACCTTTTTAATAGTATACAAAACTTGTTTAAGAAATTCAACTTCTATTCACAAGCCCTGTTTCATCAACCCATTTTAGGGCGCGATGGCGGATGGGGGCGGCGACGAAATCGGGTTGGGTGAGGTAATGGGGGTAGATGGTTAGGCGTTCGCGGAGGGTGAAGCCTGCGTCGGTGGAGGCGGCGGCGAGTTCGGCGATCTGCGGCCACGCGGCTTCGGGGTTGATGTGGTCGGCGGTGATGGGCGACACGCCGCCCCAATCGTTGATGCCTGCCAGCAGATACAAGCTGTACGCATCGGGGGTGAGGTTTGGGGGGGCTTGAATACTCATCGCGCCGCCGAAAATGAGACGGGCAACGGCGATGGTGCGAACCATATCTAACGCTGTCGGTTCGTCTTGCTCACGAAAACGGGTGTCTAGCTTGCGGCGGAAGTTTTGGATGATGACTTCTTGGATGTGGCCGTACTGCTTGTGCATGTCGGCGATGGCGAAGAGGCTGTCTACCCGCTCAACGGCCGTTTCCCCAATTCCAATCAATATCCCCGTCGTAAACGGAATTTTCAATTCCCCCGCATCACGCAATGTCTGCAGACGGCGGGCTGGCACTTTGTCGGGGCAGCCAAAATGGGCATTTCCTTTTTGCAGCAGACGCTCGCTTGTGGTTTCTAGCATCATGCCCATGCTACCTGTGTGTGGGCGCAGGGCTGCCATTTCAGCAGTAACCATCGCCCCTGGATTGGCGTGGGGGATGAGACCAGTTTCTTCATAAACCAGCTTACACATCGCTGCCAAGTAGTCGATGGTGCTGGCGTAACCAAGCGCGGCAAGATGGTCGCGGGCGAGCTGGTGCAGCTCTTCAGGGCGTTCGCCGAGCGAGAAGAGGGCTTCTTTGCAGCCAGCCGCTTGCCCCGCACGGGCGATGGACAGCACTTCGTCGGGGGTCAGCGTTTTGGCGGTCGGGCTGGTGGGCGATTGGGCGAAGGTGCAGTAGGCGCATTTGTCGCGGCACAAATTCGTGAGTGGGATGAATACTTTGCGTGAGTAGGTGACACTGCTACCGTAAACGGCATCGCGTAAGGCGGATGCGCGTGCCATCAGAGCGATTAAGTCGCTGCCTGTGGTCGTTATCAGATGGATCGCTTCGTTGCGTGAAATGGGTGTATATTTTTCCATTTCCGTACTCTATCCATTAGAGATAATTATGCAAGAAGGTGATGGGGATTGCGTGAACAGAGGTATAAAACGGCCGTTATCCAGACCGCCACGGAAATTGCACTGGCTCATCTACGATGGCGACATAATAATCGGGAACAAATAAACTGTCAGATCGTGTGAATAAAACGGCCGTTTGCAAACGTCCACCCATCGGCTGAACAAGATGACGTGCATCTTCCAGTGTACGGCCACTTTCGGCGCAATCATCCAACAACAAGCCGTTTTCAAAAGCGTGTGAAAGCGTGAATGGCATAGATGGGGACAAACTGAGCAGCGGTACGTTGTCAAAATGGCTTGCCAACAGCCGCGCCGGAATCCATCCCCCACGCGCAACGGCGATCAGCCCATCAAACGCATACCCATCTTGTTGAATCAACTGCGCCAATTGTTTAACGGCCGTTTCCACCTCACCCCACGATAATTTCATCACCCAATCGCCGTCGGCTCCTCCGCCATCAACCGCGCAAATGCCCCGCTCCACACCGACGGGCTGCGCGTCATCTTCTTCACCTGCACATCGGCAAAGCGCGGGAAGATGTCCATCAGCAGTTCGGGCATCAGGTCAAAAGCGTCATGGCGCAGAACGTCTTCGATATTAACGGCCGTTTCCACCGTCCACTCCCAATCGCGCATAAACCGCTCCGCCTTCATCCAATAATCCCGCTTTTCCCACGCCGCCGCCGAGCTTTCCACCCCCGCCCACAACTCGCGCATCAGATAAACCAGCATCGCCGCCATATCTTTCGATTCGTCGTCAAACTGCTGTTTTTGCCCCAAACGGCGCAAAATCTCAGCCACCGTGCGCCGATGCTGATTGCGTATTTTCGTCGGACTGTCCGTATTGATTACACGACTCATATAATTAAAATCCTTAAAATCAGCGTATGCTTAAAAATAGAACGCGGATAGGGCGGATTTAACGGATAAACGCGGATTTCCTTTTTTTATCCGCGTTTATCCGTTAAATCCGCGTGCGAAGCATCCGCGTCCCATTTACATAATTTTATTCACTTAACAATCCAATCGCTTCATCCAAACGGGCGACGGATCGTTCGCGCCCCAACGCCAGAATCGCTTCAAAAACGGGCGGCGACACCTTTTGCCGCGTCACACCCAGCCGTAATTTGCCCAAAAACGGCCCCGCCTTCCCATTCATCGTCACCCCTTCCCCAATCGAGAAAAGGCCGGTGCTGATATTGTCCAAGTTGAACGGGGCGATGGTCGCCACCAAATCACGCGCCTGCTGGAAGCCGCGCAACGCATTTTCCTGCGGCAAATTTTTCTGATGGATGAGTTTGTCAGCAGAAATCTCCATGCTCGCCTCATCATCCATAAACGATAAAAACGCCAACGCATCTGGCAATTTTTTCAACCGATTGCTCATTGCGGGGGCGATGGCGATCAGCGCATCCGAACTAATTTCAATCCCGGCAGCATCCACATACGGCTTAATCGCTTGCGCCAATTCCTGCGGCTCAAGCTGTTGAATGTACTGCCCGTTCAGCCAATCCAGCTTGCTGTACGGCAAGCGTGACGGCGCGGGGTTGATGTTTTCGAGCTTGAAATTAGCGATGGCTTCTTCGATAGTGTAAATTTCGCGGTCATCTCCCGTCGAGTAGCCGACATTTGCCAAGAAATTGACGACCGCTTGGGGCAGATAGCCGCCATCGCGGAACTCTTCCACTTTCACCAGCACCTCCTGCCCGCTGTCAGTGAACGATTGCGTCCGTTTGCTCAATTTTCCCTTGCCATTCGGATTCATAATCAAGGAAAGATGGGCGTACACTGGCACGTCCCAACCAAAAGCGCGGTACAGATTGATGTGCAGCGGCGCGGTGTTAATCCACTCATCCGCACGCATGATGTGGGTGATTTCCATCAAATGATCGTCAACCACGTTGGCAAGATGGTACGTCGGGAAGCCATCCGATTTGAGCAAAACGGCATCGGTGATTTGACTGTTCTTGTACGTTATTTCGCCACGCACAGCATCCAGAATCGTCGTCTCGCCATCCCGATCCATCCCGAAACGGATGACGGATGGGATTGCCGCTTCCTCACGCTCTGCAATTTGATCGGGGGTGAGGTGGCGACAACGGCCGTCGTATCCCAACGGCCGTTTCTCCGCCATCTGCTCTTTCCGCATCGCTGAAAGTTCGTCAGATGTGCAGTAACAATGGTAAGCGTGGCCGTTTTCGACCAGCCAATCGGCGTGTTTCTTGTACAAATCAACCCGCTCGGATTGAATGTACGGCCCAACATCGCCGCCCGCGTTTGGTCCTTCGTCCCAATCCAATCCCATCCAGCGTAAATCATCCTGAATGGCCTGAATTGCGCCGGGAACGGAGCGTTTTTGGTCAGTATCTTCGATGCGTAAAATAAATTGCCCGCCATGTTTGCGGGCAAAAAGCCAATTAAACAGTGCCGTTCTGGCACCACCAATGTGTAAATACCCCGTCGGACTGGGGGCAAAGCGAACTCGTACTGTCATATTTCCTCTCAGATAGAGATAGAGGGCAGAGATAGAGAAGGTAAGGATGGCGAATGGTTTTTTGTCATACTTACTTTCTCTATCTCTACACTCTATCTCTACACTTTATCCAAATTCTTGTTTGCGATGACGCATAAGCACGGATTGTACTACGCCGATGGCAATGAACAATGTTGTCATGGAACTGCCGCCGTAGCTGACGAACGGCAATGTTAGCCCCGTGACGGGCAAAATACGGATGTTCATACCAACATTAACGGCCGTTTGAAAGAACAAAATCATCGCAATGCCCGCCGTCATATATTTACCAGCAGGGTCAGGGGTGAGGGCGGAGACGCGCAAAATCCGCATCAAAATGAAGCCAATCAACCCCAAGATGGGCAATGCGCCAAAAAACAGCCCCATCTCCTCCACGATGACTGAAAAGATGAAGTCGGTGTGCTGTACACGCAAAAAACCAAGCTGGCTTTGCGTCCCCTGCATGTATCCCTTGCCCCAATACCCACCAGAACCAATACTAATTTCAGCTTGATCGACATTGAACACATCGTCAGGATCGGCCGCGTCGGGGTCAACAAAGGTGGTGATGCGCTCCTTCTGATAATCGGCCAAATTGGGGTACGCAAGCCCAATCACCAAGATACCCATCGCCGCCAAAATGGCGAAATGCTTCAACGGCAAACCAGCCAGCCAAATTTCCACAAACCAAATGATGATGAACAACATGGACATACCCAAATCTGGCTGCAAAAAAATCAAGCCGATGGGAACGCCGACGTAAATCAGGGTGATGATGGTATTGCTGAACTGGTTAATGCGGTCGCGGCGGATGGCTAAAAATTGGGCGAAGGTGATGGCTAAAAAAATACGGCCGAATTCAGAAGGTTGAATCTGAAAACCAGAGGTAACTTGAATCCAGCGGCGGGCATCGTTGTTGACCTGTCCACCCAAAATAACGAAGGCGAGCAGGGCGACCAGCCCACCGTAAATATACCAGTGGGCGGAGGTCAAATAGCGATAATCAATACCCGCGAAAATGAACATGATGACCAGCCCAATGCCAGCCCAAATAATTTGCTGTCGGGGGAATCCTTGAAATGCAGGCGCACCTGTGACGGCACTGCGGATCATCAGCACGCCGTATGCTGTGAGAAGCAAAACGGCCGCTAATAGCCAAATATCAAAATATCGCCAAACAGATGTTTTTGAGAACATGCGGGGATTGTAGGGGGGAAACGGCCGTTTTCAAGTAAAACCGCCGATGTTAAGAAACAACTATCTACCCAGTACACGCTGGCGGAAGTTCTTGGATGTTGGGTTTGGCAACGCCAAACCCCTACAGTAGGGGCATGGCGTTGCCATGCCCTGTGCTTAAAACACCGAAGAATTTCCGCCAAGCTGTACTAGCGCGACTTTCGGTCGCTCAAAATCGGGACTTCGGCCACCAAGCGGCTTTCACGCGACGTTTGCGTCAACTTAACAATCACCTCATCGGGGTTGATGGACAGATGACGTGCCAATACCTCGATGATTTCATCTTTAATTAACTCCATCACGCCCGGCGTGACATCGCTGCGGTCTTGCACCAGCACCATTTGCAATCGCTGTTTAGCGACTGAGCCGCTCGCTTCTTTTTTGCCAAATAGATCAGATAACCAACCCATAATTTACCCCATCTTGAATGAATAGGTGAGTAAGTGCGTTGCACCTCGCAGGTGCGTCGCACTTACTCACTTGTTCATTCAATTATTTTCCATTCAACCATTCACGCACACGATCCATCACACCCGTCTTGGGCGTTAAGTCGATGAATTCGACCTCTTCACCGCTCAGACGACGAGCGACGTTTGTAAACGCCTGCCCAGCCATCGTGCCATCAACGGCGGCCATCGTGACGGGCAATCCCTGATTTGTGGAGATCAAAATGCTCTCATCTTCAGGGATGATACCGATTAAATCGACGGCTAAAACCTCTAAAATATCATCAACCGAGAGCATATCGCCCCGCGCCACCATTTTGGGCTTTAAGCGATTGACGATAAGCAGTGCTGGCCCTTTCTCTTCCGATTCGATGAGGCCGATGATGCGATCTGCGTCGCGCACGGCCGAAATTTCCGGATTTGTGACGACCAACGCTTGGTCAGCGGGGGCGATGGCGTTTTGGAAGCCACGCTCAATCCCTGCTGGCGAGTCGATGATGACGTAATCCATCTCCTCGCGCAATTGGTCACAAACAAGAATCATATCTGATGGGCTGACCGACATTTTGTCACGGGTTTGGGCGGCGGGTATCAAGTAGAGGTCGGGTTTGCGCTTATCTTTGATCATCGCTTGGCGCAGGCGGCAGCGTCCTTCAATTACGTCAACCAAATCGTAGACGATGCGATTTTCCAGCCCCATCACAACATCAAGGTTGCGAAGGCCAATATCAGCGTCGATGGCGGTGACTTTGTGACCTAATCCTGCCAATGCGGCGGATAAATTGGCGGTCAATGTCGTTTTTCCCACCCCTCCTTTGCCAGAGGTGATGGTGATGACTTTTGCACTCATAAAATTCTCCAATTTCGTCAGGTGCAAGGCACTTTACAAGTGCCATGCACCTCACTCCTTTACCACGATTCGGCGATAATTTGCCCATCGCGGATGATGGCTTGTTCAGGGGTTGGCTTACGGCCGTTTTCCTGTGGTGGTATTGCAATTTGCCCCGCGATGCGAAGCTGGGTGGGGTTGAGGTCGAGGGCGCAGATAACGGCCGTTTCATCCCCATATGCCCCCGCGTGAACCAGTCCACGCAATCGCCCCCACACAATCACATTGCCGCCCGCCGTAATCTCCGCACCCGGATTCACATCGCCGATAATGACGATATGCCCATCGTGTTGCACGGAGCGACCAGATCGGAATGTTTCGCGCAAGAGCAGGCTGTTGGCTTGGGGGGCTTTGTTGGAAACGGCCGTTTTTTCTTCATGCAGCACGTTTCCATCCAAATCGGTATGGCTGCCAGCCAGCCGTGTTGCCAGCCCCAATTCGCGGGCGGCTTCGCGGGTTTCGGCGCGTGTGCCAAGCACCGCCCATAAGTCCAGTTTATGTTCGCCGAATAGAGTGTAGATGGTGATGAGTTGTTTTTTGGTAAACGGCCGTTTGCCAGTTTGTAAAATGATGCGACTGCCCAGCAGAAAGCTGAACTTTTCCTTCAATTCACTCGACAGCAGGGCATGAACAGACGCGAAATCACCATCGCTCGGTAAAATGACGAGCAATCCATCGCGCACACCCTTAATTGTGATGCCACCATTCGTTAAAACAGCCATACAACATGCCCCTGCGGGATAATACAACAATAACAATTGCGGCTATGATAACAGGCAAGCGGTGAGTTGGCGAGTTGCACCCCCGCATCAAGGCAATCGCACGAAACTCGTCATCGGTTAAAAACCGATGTCTGACACAAGAAACGCGCTGAAAGTGCGTTAAAATCAGCCCGCTTTCAGCGGGCTTTT
>CAYSDT010000069.1:0-10218 GCA_964429835.1 uncultured Ardenticatenaceae bacterium
TGGACGCGGCGGATCGATCATGCCGACGAGGCCAATCATAATATGCTCTTGTTCGGCTGGATCATCAGCATCGTCGAGCGGCTTGAACGACACGCCCAGCACCCGCTGTCCCTGATTTGCCAATCGGTCATGCCCGACGCGCACCCGCGCCTTCATTTCATCATCCAGCGGTAATAGTTCGCCGCCCACGCCCGTCCAAATGCGGTCGCAAATATCGAAAATCGAATCCATCGCCCCCTTTGCAAAAGCCGCGTGTGTGCGCGACAAGTCAAGCAAGCCAATCGTCTCTTCGCGGTCGGTGATTTCGTGAATTGTCACCATCCGCTTCGTTTCTGACGAGAATGGAATTTCACGCACGCGGGGTAAATCTGCTTTTAACTCGTCTAAATTACGCCCAAATTGTTGCGCGGCGACGATCAACGCCCCTTCTGTGGGGTCGCCGATGACGTGCATATGCCCCGTCTCGTCTGACTCAAAGATAGCATCGTTGCACAATGCCGCCGCCTTGATGAGCAAACTAATTGCACGATCTTCGGGCGGTTGCGCCGCATCAAATTCAGCGTCCATCATAATGCCCTTGCTGCTGAGCAATGTATCGACCGTCTCCGCGTGACCGACGACATCAAAGGTGGTGACAGTCATCCGATTTTGGGTCAATGTGCCTGTTTTGTCGGAACAAATGGTGGTGACAGAGCCGAGCGTCTCGACTGCGGGCAGTTTGCGAATAAGAGCGCGGCGTTTCAACATGCGTTGCGAACCGAGCGCAAGGGTGATGGTTACAACGGCGGCCAAACCCTCTGGCACGGCGGCGACGGCCATGCTTACGCCCGTCAAAAATAGCTCTTCCAACGTATGCAATAGCTCCGCATCGGGGTCACGGGTGACGAAGCCGATAGCGACGATTATCAACACGATGCCCAGCGCAACCCACGCTAACAAAACGCCCAATCGCCCCAGCCGTTGTTGCAACGGGGTCAACTCTTCATCTACGGATTGCAGTAAATGGGCGATGTGACCGAGTTCGGTTCCCATGCCCGTTTCGACGACAACGGCCGTTCCTCTTCCATAAGTAACGGCCGTTCCCATAAACAGCATGTTGGTGCGGTCGCCGACCGTGAGATTGGCCTCTGCCAATCCCTCAACGTGCTTTTCCACTGCCTCGGACTCGCCCGTGAGGGCAGATTCCTGCACTTTAAGGTTGACGCTTTCGACCACGCGGCAATCGGCGGGGATGGTGTTGCCTGTTTCCAAAATAATCACATCGCCCACGACCAGATCGGGGGCGGAAATGTCTTGTAAACGGCCGTCGCGTCGCACATGCACCGTCGGCACCGACATCTTTTTCAGGGCGGCGATGGCTTGCTCGGCGCGGTACTCCTGCGAAAAACCGATGGCGGCATTGAGGATGACGATGAGCAAAATGACAGTCACATCAATGAATTCGCCCAACAGCCCAGAGACGATGGCGGCGATGATGAGGACGATAACCATCGGCTCTTTCATCTGATCAAGAATGATGTCAAACGGCTTCCTTTTCTCGCCTTCGACGAGTTCATTCTTACCGTTTTGGATTAAACGGCCGTTTGCGTCGGCTGTGGTTAAGCCCGTTTCTACACTGGTTTTAATTGTTTCTAAAGTTTGGGGAACGTCGAGTTGATGCCAAATTGTCATGGTCATCTCCTTTTTTGATGTGGATTAGCCGCGTAAACGGCCGTTTCTCGAAAGTATAGCACAATGACATAAATAGACCTGATTGCCAAAAAAGATGTATTTCAGTTTTCGGGCAAGATGAGATATTCCAGCGACACCGATTTCAATCGGTGTCGCGCCCACCCCAGAACTGAAATGTACAAAAAAAGCCCAAGCAATTATGCTTGGGCTTTTCTATTCTATAACAAATAACTCGTCAGCAAATTCAATCGCTGCTACTTGTTGCAACAGCAGGCTCGAACCCGCTATTCGTGTCAATTTCACCCTGCAAATCTTCGGTATTATGGTGCATGATGCTGCCAATTGATGTTTGCGTGTTGGACGCGCCTTTGCGAATCAAGAAAACAAGCAAGCCAACCAATGCAAACCAGAAGACGACGGCAATTGCTACCTGTGCAGTATGGGAATCGGTGAAGATTTCCGGCCAGAAATAATTGGGGTTTTCTCCACCAATGGCTGTACTTTCCAAGAATGCTTTGTGTTCGTCATAGAACAGCGTGAAAGGCAGATAACCAACAGCAAAACCGATGAAACCGATCCAGGTGTTAAGATAGCCCAGTCCCAAGCGCATGTAAGAGCGAATTTCACAACCAACCAGGAGTACTGCGCCAAAACCGAGCAAGAAGCCGCCAATCGGCACGCCAGCCGTCAATTGATATTTGAGAGAGCCACTGAAACCGTGACCGTAACCCAAGAAGCCCCAGAAAAGGATGATAGCTGCCAACGTGATAATCCACGCCGCGATGACACCTTGTAATGGTAACAACCCTTTGAATAGCGTGCGGGTGATGCGCGGCAATCCCATTTTGATAAATTTAGGTTCGTCTTTCTTAATCATGGAACCTGCTTCGGCAGAAACAAGCGCACATTCCGTGCCAAATCCAGATTTAGCCATGCCGAAACCAGCGATAACACCAGCAATCAAGGTGAGGGCAACATACCAGAAACCATCATCAGCAATACTTTTATTGAATGGTGCTAATGCGCCATCTTTTAGATGCTGTAAGAATTCGGGGTTGAATAAACCACCGTACACGGTAACGCCAAAGAATAAAACGATGAAGCCCAATCCAATCCAGAAAGCAATACGACGAAGCGGCTTGTAATCAGGATCATAATTTACACATTCGCTTGAATCATTCTTGATAAAAGCTGCTTTTGAGTACGATTTTGTGTTTTGATGTTTGAAATTTTGCGCTAAATTGAGCTTACCCATCAACAAGAATGATGACAACCCGCCAATGCTCATAAAGACGATGGCGATGAGTGAATGGATGCTCATCATGGGAACGCCACCGAGAAGATGGTTGAGTGTACAACCGCCAGCCAAGCGCGTACCATAACTGAAAATCATGCCACCAACAAAAGAGGTGAGCAACATTTTAGGGGTGTACTTCACCCAAATACGCAAATCTTTTTCAAAAATAGCAACAAGCACGCCACCAAGTAACATGCCAAAAATGATCCAGCCGATGCCGGGATAAAATGCACCACCGCTGCTGACGGATGTTCCATTAACGATCTCTGAGTGACCGTATAATTGTGGGTCACTGAAATGAAATGTATGCGACAGCCATACTTCAATGGCACGGAATGACTTACCAAGATCGGACGTGACCGTCATCGGCTTTACTTTTGGCGTTTCGCCAGCAGCCCATTTCGGAACGAACGTCCCGATCATGTAAACAATTTGGGCAATACCGAAGGCAATGCCAGCCCATAAAAAGGACCACTGTTTTGTTAGATATTTACTCATAATCTCTCCTTGCTTTTCCAAAGAATTCAGTTGTGACAGCGGATAAGTGGATCGGGTGATGTTCTTTGGAGATAATAATCAAATATAACCGCTCAGATAATGTTCAATTGGGAAATCAATTCTCTTATCTTCCGTTAATGTTTCGGGAAAGTATATCTAATTGGTCGTAGGCTAATCAGTATCTTTTTCTTATCCGTTACATAAGTGGCAGCTTATGTTAGAATTAGTATTCTAACGAAGAATTGGACATTGGCGAAAATTGAATTTCAGTCGAGATGTAGGGGCGGTTCGCGAACCGCCCCTACTGGCGAGAAATATAAAAAACACCAGAGTCCAGTGAAGAATACAACGTGAATTTGTACAGGTGGATGATGCTTGACTTATATAAATTAAAAATTTTTGTTTTAGTTACACAAACGGGCAGTTTTACCAAAACGGCTGACGCGCTTCTGTTGTCGCAATCGGCCGTTAGTCAACATATCAAGAGTCTGGAGCAAGATTTTGGTACAAAGCTGTTTGATCGTGGCCGAAGTGGCGCAAAATTGACGAAAGAGGGGGATATTCTTCTCGACTACGCACAGCAGATATTGGAATTAGAAGCAACGGCCGTTAATGCCGTAACTAATGTTGCCAATCTAAAAGAAGGTCAATTACGCTTGGGGATCGCCGTGCTGGCGGGCAATTATATACTCCCCGCTTGGGTTCACACCTTTCGACAACAGTATCCTAACTTGCGTGTGTTGTTGCAGCCGATAGACAAAAAGTTGATGCAAGTGGCGTTGGACACGGATCAACTTGATTTAGGCTTTTTTATAGGGTGGGGAAAACAAGATAATGCCGCATTGGGTATGCAACCATTTCGGGAAGTTGATGTCACGCTTGTCGTAGGCAAGCAGCATCATTGGCATGATCGGGAGCGGGTGGGTTTGCAAGAGCTAAACGGCCGTTCAATAATTATGCGCCCATCACACAAACCTGCATTTCAATGGCTTGATGCGTTGCTTACACAGCACGATGTTAAACCCAAAGTTGTGCTGATTTCCGACGAACTGGAAGCGATTAAGCGCACAGTCATTGGCGGGCAGTGTGCTGCATTTTTACCATCCTGTGTCATATCAAAAGAGGTGGCTTATGGAGATCTGTTTGCGCCATCCGTACCAGAAATAACGAGCCAGCCGATGTTGACGTTGGCGTGGAGTCATAAACGGCCGTTTACCCCCATCAGCCGCTCATTCATCGCCAATTTATCCGAAACGTATCCATCCTTGCACCCCTTAATCAAATGAAATGTACGGTAGACACTGCGTAGGTCAAGTTTGCAAACTTGACCTACATTTATAGGAGAGTTACACATGACGGATATTCAGGAAATTGCCAATCGTATTGTGGAAAATGTGGAAAAAATCATCGTCGGCAAGCGGGCATCGGTGCAATTGACGACGCTGGGGCTGCTTTGTCAAGGGCATATGCTGATCGAAGATGTGCCGGGCGTGGGCAAAACGGTGATGGCGAAAGCGTTGGCGCGGTCGGTGGGCTGCAAATTCCAGCGCATCCAGTTCACCCCCGACATGCTGCCCAGCGATGTGACTGGCGTTTCCATTTTTAACCAGAAAACGCAAGAATTTGAGTTCCGTCCCGGCCCCATCCACGCCCAAATTGTGCTGGTAGATGAAATCAATCGCGCCACCCCCAAAACACAATCTGCCCTGCTGGAAGCGATGGAAGAGAAGCAGGTGACGGTAGACGGCCGTTCTTACCAACTCGACAACCCGTTCATGGTTTTGGCAACCCAAAACCCCATCGAATACGAAGGGACGTTCCCGCTGCCCGAAGCGCAACTTGACCGTTTTATGTTGCATATTGAACTCGGCTATCCCAGCAAAGCGGATGAAATTGAGATTTTAGATCGTCAGCAGTACGACCATCCCATCAAAAAATTAGAGCAGGTGGTGTCGCTGGACGAATTAACCAGCGCACAAGAAGCGATTAAATCGATTCACATCGACAATAAACTGAAAGCGTACATCGTTGAAATTGTACGCCGCACTCGTGAGCATCCCGATATTTATTTGGGGGCAAGTTCACGCGGGGCGTTGTCGTTGTATCGGTTATGTCAGGCGCGGGCGGGCATGATGGGGCGCGATTATGTGCTGCCGGATGATGTGAAGGCGTTGGCAACGGCCGTTTTAAGCCATCGCATCATCATCGGGCCAGCCGCCCGCATTAAAGAGGTCACGCCACACAGCATTATTCAGGAAATTCTCGACAACACGCCCGTTCCTGCTGATGATTAGTAACGACGCAGAGCGTCTTGATCTGCATTCCACGCAGAGCGTGGAACGAGGGGGTTGGGTATGAAAAAACGCAGAACGGCCGTTTATATCATGGCCGCCCTCTCCCTTGTTGCCGCTTTGTTGACAGGCAACGCGCTCTTTTTCACGCTCACTTATCTGCTCGCCTTTTTGCTGATTTTGTCGTTTGCATGGGCGTGGAGCAGTATTAACTGGGTGCAAATTTCGCGTGTGACGCGCACACGGCGGACACAAGTGGGACGGCCTTTAGAAGAGCGATTTGTCGTGCGAAACAAGAGTGCCATCCCCAAATTATGGCTGGAAGTGCGCGATTTTGGCACACTGCCCAACCATCTATCCAGCCAAGCCATCGCCGATTTGGGGGCGCACAGCAGTTATGTGTGGCGCGTCAACACAATTTGCACCCATCGCGGCCGTTTTCAACTCGGCCCCTTGCGCCTGCAAACCAGCGACCCATTCGGCCTTTTCCCGATGGAACGCGACTTCCCCGCCACCACCAATATCGTCGTCTACCCGCAAACGTATCCTATTTACAACTTTCCCTTGCCGATGGGATTGCTGCCCGGCGGTGACGCACTGCGCCGCCGCACCCATTATGTGACCACCAACGCCGCTGGCGTGCGCGAATACGCGCCGGGCGATAGTTTCAGTCGTATTCATTGGCGCAGCACCGCCCGACGAGGCCGCCTCATCGTTAAAGAGTTTGAGCTTGATCCGCTGGCTGACATCTGGATTGTGGTTGATATGGCGATTTTTAGCCATATTCATGGCGCAAAACAGCCCATCGCCACACCACAAAACGACATCCCCATTTGGATGCGGGTGGAAGAAGAGTATAAATTACCACCCTTGACGGAGGAGTACACGGTCGCCATCGCCGCGTCGTTGGCGCAACATTTCTTGCAACCGGGACGGGGAATGCGTCAAAATCGGGCGGTGGGGTTGTTGGCGTATGGGCAGTCGCACGAAATTGTGCAACCAGATCGGGGCGAACGGCAGTTAAATCGGATATTGGAAACGCTGGCGGTGTTACGGGCGAATGGGCAAGTGCCGATACAGGATATGCTGCACGCAGAATCCCATCTCCTGCCACGCGGCACGACGATTTTGGTGGTTACGCCAACGACTGATAATCAATGGTTAACGGCCGTTCGTCAGCTTGGTCAGCGCGGCTTGCGCGTCGTCACCGTTTCCATCAACCCCGCCAGCTTTGGCGGCGCATCTTCGTCGGTGGAGATGGTGAACTTGTTACAGGGATCGGGCAAGATGGCGTATGTGGTGAATTGTGATGATGAATTAACGGCCGTTTTAAGCCAACCGATCTAACAATTAACAATGAACAGTTAATAATTAACAATTAACGGGGGATCATGGGAGAATTTTGATGTTGTCGCCAACGTGAATTACCCCATCCTGCACCACTTTGGCGTAAATGCCGCGCATGTTTAAGTGGCGATGGCTGGACATGTTGACAAATTTATGGGCGGGATGACCGAAGCGTTGGGCAAATTTCAGGCAACCATCGTGGGGGCGAGCGGTGATTTCTAAAACGGCCGTTCCCACCATCAACCTGTCTCCCGCCGCCAAATTCGCGTTGCTCAAATCAAAATCCACATAAAGTTGATCGCCTGACAACTGCCATCGCTCCTGAGACTGGGCGTACAGTTGCACCACCCGCGCATTTGCCAACGCAATTTGTTCATCTGGATGGACATGCTTTCTTGCCGCCCAACTATCACCGACCAGCCCGCCGTCAACTGTTAATTCACCTTCTTGTAGAGATAAACGGCCGTTTATCTCTGGCCGAATTACAATCATTTGTAAACGGCCGTTATTCTTGGGAGCCTGTTCTATCTCATCCAGCCCCGCTTCCAACTCATCCATCGTTAAGTGGTTCATGTTTTATCATCCTTAAATTGAAACCAAAAAGTTCAACTTTTCGTCTCGACAGAATTTCTGCCTTGATGGGTAAAAGTTGAACTTTTTTCGGAAGACCAAATACCTATGATTGCGGGTATTCCATAGTCGCAGGATCGATGTAGTCACGGAAAAGGTCGAGAATTTCGCCCTCATTCGCATGACGTTTTTGCATACTCAATTTAGAGTAAAGCAACTCACCATTCACGCTAAATTCAAATGCACCACCACTGCCTGTCACCAAAACAAACTCTTTGATCACATGCTGATAGCGGCTCATAATATCGTCAACCGTGCGAACCGCACGAGACCAATAGTTTCAAGGGACGCAATACGTCAACTGCACTACATATTTCTTTTCAATCATTTTTCACCATTTTTTAGTAACATCTCAATAAATCGTGGAAAAGACCTGACAGGTTTTCTTACGATACTCGTGTAAAACGAGAGGTATTGGTGAAACCTGTCAGGTCTCCCCAGAATTTTGAGAAGATACATTTTTTAGTTAAACCAATCATACAAGAGTAACGGTAACAGTTTGAAGGGAGAATGCAACTGAAAAAGAGACTTCGACTATTAATGATTTGGATGTGTTTCATTATATTCGCCGAGTAGAAATGATGGCGAATATAATACACTAACGCTATTTTGGTGACAGGGCTGTTCAGTTCTTAAAAATGGGACACTGATTTCACTGATTTCACAGATAAAAGAAGAAAAATCAGCATTTATCTGTGAAATCAGTGTCCAAATTCTTTTTTGTAAACAGAACTGAACAACCCTGGGTGCAGATACGGTTGAATGCTGCTAGAAAAACCATGATTTTCTGCTGAAAATTGTTAATTGTTAATTGTTCCCCTTGTCCCTCCCCAACCCCATCGCTACAATTCACCCATCATCATAAAGATAGAGCTAGAGCCAGAGCGAATGTTAGAGGCCGCACCCTTTAGCTCTCGATTCACCCTCTAGCTCTCCGTTAAAGGAGAAACCCATGTCAACATTTATCATCAAAGGCGGCGCACCGCTCAACGGCACAGTGACCGCCAGCGGCAACAAAAACGCCGCACTCAAACTAATCCCCGCCTGTCTGCTCACCGATCAACCGATCACCTTGCACAACATCCCCAACATCCAAGATGTTCGCAACACCATCCGCATTATGCGCGATTTAGGTGTAGAAATGCGCGATTTGGGCGATGGCAGTTGGTACATTCACGCCAAAAACATCAACAAAACCGTCCTCGACAGCCATCTTGCCAGCCGCACCCGCGCCTCATTCGTCTTTTCTGGCCCGATGCTTGCCCGCATGGGTGAAGTGACCTTGCCCCTGCCCGGCGGTGATGTGATTGGCGGACGGCCGTTAGACACGCTCATCTCTGGCCTCGAAGCACTGGGGGCGGTGATGGAAATGCGAGAGCGCGGAATCTTCTATATTTCCGTCAATAAATTACACGGCGGCGGCTTCATTTTACTGCCCGAAACCTCCGTCACCGCCACCGAAAACACGGTGATGGCCGCCGTGCTGGCAAACGGCCGTACCACCATCTACAACGCCGCTTGCGAACCGCACGTCCGCGATTTATGTAATTTCCTCAACGGATTGGGTGCAAAAATCGAAGGCATCGGCACAAACCAACTGATCATCGACGGCGTGGACAAACTCAGCGGCGGTGAGTTCCGCATTGGTGCTGACTTCATGGAAGTGGGCAGTTTCATCGGCGCGGCGGCAATTACGGGCGGTGAAATTCGCATTAAAAAGGCAGACCCGCAAAATTTGGCGATGGTTCGCATCGTCTACAATAAATTGGGAGTCGATTGGATTGACGATGGAGACGACATCATCGTTCCCGCCGACCAAAAGATGGAAATTGAACCCGCACTGGGCGGCCGTATTCTCCAAATCAAGCCGATGCCATGGCCGGGTTTCCCCCCCGATTTGATGAGCATTGCCCTCATCATCGCCACCCAAGCAAAAGGTTCAATTTTGCTGCATGATTGGATGTACGAGAGCCGTTTTTTCTTCGTTGACCATCTCGTTTTCATGGGCGCGAAAGTTATCTTGTGTGACCCCCATCGGGTGATGGTGCAAGGGAGCAGCCGTTTGTACGCCCCTTCCAGCGGCGTTCCCAGCCCCGACATCCGCGCTGGCATGGCAATGGCGTTAGCTGCATTATGCGCCAATGGCACAACCGAAATCCACAATATCCAACAAATTGATCGCGGTTATGAGAAGATTGATCTGAAATTACGCGCATTAGGAGCGCAAATTGAGCGCGTAAAGTAACTTATTCCACGCTTTGCATGGAACGAAGCAAAGTAATCGGTCACTCCCCCTATGACTTGGGGTAAAGACCTGACAGGTTTGATCAAAACCTCTTGTTTTGCACGAGTATTTTCAAAAAACCTGTCAGGTCTCCCCGAAATATTGAGAAGATACAAAATTAGTAAGCGGTCACTCCCCCTATGACTTGTACACTGATTACACAGATGAACACAGATAAAAGCAAAAAATCAGTGTAATCA
>CAYSDT010000070.1:0-10081 GCA_964429835.1 uncultured Ardenticatenaceae bacterium
TAACAGATCATCCAAACAAACGGCCGTTTTCCTGTAAACTTTGCACAATGGCAACACCCCAAAAATCCGACAAAATCCCCTTGAGCAAAATTATGAATTTTATTAACACATTTTCCCTTTTAGTTGTCCTTCTTAGCGTATTGGCTCTTATTCAGAGACACTACTACCGCTTGGACAGCTAACAAAGCATTAGCAACCGTGATTTTTTACAGGACTGTCCAAAAGGGCAGTCCTTTTTTTTTGGAAAGACGAATAATAATAATGAATAATCAATAATGAATTTTTAATTGTGAACGAGAGTTCGCGATACCACTTCATTATTAATTATTCCCAATTCATTATTCATTATTAAAACGAGGTTTTACATGAGATCAGATCAAATCAAAAAAGGCTTTGAACGCGCCCCCCATCGCGCCCTTCTACGGGCGACGGGCGTGACCGACGAGGACTTTGGCAAACCATTCATTGCCATCGTCAACTCATACATCGACATTGTTCCCGGCCATGTCCATTTACAAGATTTTGGGGCTAAAGTAAAAGCGGCCGTTCGTGCCGCTGGCGGCGTGCCATTTGAATTCAACACCATCGGCGTAGACGACGGCATTGCGATGGGACACGGCGGCATGAAATTCAGTCTGCCCTCCCGCGAACTCATCGCCGACAGCGTGGAAACGATGTTGCAAGCGCACCAATTTGACGGCGCGGTCTGCATCCCCAACTGCGATAAAATCGTACCTGGCATGATTATGGGCGCGTTGCGCGTGGACATCCCTACGATTTTCGTTTCAGGTGGCCCAATGGCTGCTGGGCTTACCCCTGATGGGGAAGTGGTCGATTTGATTTCTGTGTTTGAAGGCGTAGGCGCACTGAAAGCAGGCAAAATCACCGAAGAGCGGCTCACCGTCATCGAGAAACACGCTTGCCCGTCGTGCGGCTCCTGCTCTGGCATGTTTACCGCCAATTCGATGAACTGTTTGATGGAAGTGTTCGGGCTTGCATTGCCGTACAACGGCACGGCATTGGCATTGACGGACGAACGCGAGCAGTTGGCATTAACGGCCGCTTCTCGCATTATGGGTTTGATTGATGAAAACGTCACCCCGCGCCAACTGGTGACATTGGACACCATCGACGACGCATTCGCCCTTGATATGGCGATGGGTGGCAGTACCAACACCGTCTTGCACACGCTCGCCTTCGCCCACGAGGCAGGGATTGATTACCCGCTCAGCCGCATCAACGACATCGCCGACCGTGTACCGCACATTTGCAAAGTCAGCCCATCGGGTAATTGGCATATGGAAGATGTTCACCGTGCTGGCGGCATTCCCGCCATTCTCAAAGAGTCACAAGATCAAATCCATCCCGACCGCATGACTGTTTCGGGGCAGACGATACGCGAAATTATTGATGCGGCCAGCGTCAAAGATCGCGCTGTCATCCACGCCCGCGAAGATGCGTACAGTCAGACGGGCGGATTGGCGGTACTGTTCGGCAACCTCGCCCCTGAAGGCTCCATCGTCAAATCGGGCGGCGTGGATAAGGCGATGTGGAAGCATACTGGCCCCGCCCGCATTTACGAAAGCCAAGAGGCTTCCATGCGCGGCATTCTCAGTAGTCATGTGCAAGCGGGCGATGTGGTCGTCATTCGCTACGAAGGGCCGAAAGGCGGGCCGGGAATGCAGGAAATGTTGGCTCCCACATCGGCAATTATGGGGATGGGTTTGGGCGAGAGCGTGGCCTTGATCACAGACGGCCGTTTTTCAGGAGGCACACGCGGCGCATGTATCGGTCATGTCAGCCCAGAAGCCGCCGCACGAGGCCCCATCGCCGCCCTGCAAGATGGCGATATGATCACGATTGACTTAGACAAGCGCACACTTGACGTTGACCTGAGCGATGAAGAGATTGAAGCGCGGCTGGCAGCCTTGCCTCCGTTCGTATCGGAAATCAACAGCTCGTGGTTACGGCGATATTCAAAACTGGTAACAAGCGCACATACAGGCGCGATTTTGGAATAATTTGATGTCGGGTGCGTCGCACTTGCAAAGTGCGTCGCACCTATTATTTACGGAGAGACATGATTAAATCTGGAGCAGAAATTATATTGGAAAGTCTGGTACGCGAAGGGGTGGAAACCATCTTTGGCTATCCGGGCGGGGCAAATATGCCCATTTATGACGCGATGCTTGAGTATCCGTCGGTGCATCATGTGCTGACGCGGCACGAGCAGGGCGCGGCGCACATGGCCGATGGGTATGCGCGAGCGACGGGCAAAGTCGGTGTGGCGGTTGCCACATCGGGGCCAGGCGCGACCAATTTGGTGACGGGCATCGGCACGGCGATGATGGATTCGGTGCCGATGGTTTGCATCACGGGGCAGGTCAGCGCGTCGGCCATTGGTGGCGATGCGTTTCAGGAGATGGATGTGACGGGCATCACGTTGCCCATCACCAAACACAATTTCCTGATTACCAGCGCGGACGAGATTGCGGATGTGATCAAAGAGGCGTTTTACATTGCCAGAAGCGGCCGTCCTGGCCCCGTTTTGATTGATGTTTGCAAGAACGCTCAACTTGAAGAGGTCGAATACATCGTCCCTGAAGAAGTGGAGATGCCTGGCTATCAGCCGCCCAATCACGCCTCTGCTGAAGAGATGGCGCAAGCCGCTGAACTGATTTCCAACGCCAAACATCCCGTCATTTTGGCGGGACACGGCGTACTAAAATCAGGTGCAATGGAGCAATTGCTGAATTTTGCCAGCAAGACACAAACGCCCATCGCCATGACGCTGTTGGGCTTGGGAGCCATCCCTTCCAGCCACGTTCTCAGTCTGGGAATGATGGGTATGCACGGCGAAGCGTGCGCCAATAACGCCATCCAAAAAGCGGACTTATTGCTCGCTTTTGGAATGCGCTTTGATGATCGGGTGACGGGCAATTTGCGGACTTACGCCCCCCGCGCCCGCAAAATTCATGTGGACATTGACCCCTCTGAAATTAGCAAAAATGTGGCCGTAGACGTGGCTCTTATCGGCGATTTGAAGACAGTTTTGACCGACATTGACCCCATCATTCCCCCCGTTGACCATGAAGAATGGCTGGATCAGATTGCAGAGTGGAAGGCGGAAACCAAGCGGCGCGATATTATGTCGTGGCCGGATGATGGCAAGCTGTACGCCGCGCATATCGTGCGCGATTTATGGGACGCGACGGGCGGCGACGCGATGTTGACGACCGATGTCGGCCAGCATCAAATGTGGGCGGCGCAGTATTATCATATGGAACAGCCGTATCGCTTCCTCACATCAGGCGGCGCAGGCACGATGGGGTATGGGTTGCCATCGGCCATCGGCGCGTGGTTTGGCGACAAGGAGCGCAACGTATGGACTATCGTTGGCGATGGCGGTTTCCAAATGACGATGCCTGAGTTGGGAACGGCGGCACAGGAAGGTGCAAATGTCAAAATCGCCATCCTTAATAATGGGTTCTTGGGCATGGTGCGCCAATGGCAGGATTTGTTTTACGATAAGCGGTATTCGGCCGTGCAAATCAGCAGCCCTGATTTCACCATGATCGCCGCCGCGTATGGCATTCCCGCCCGCCGCATCACATCCCGCGATGAAGTTGAAGAGGCGATAGCATTCGCCAATAACACACCAGGCCCCGTCCTGCTTGAGTTCACTGTCGAGCAAGAAGACAATGTATTCCCCATGGTTCCCGCAGGCGCGGCATTGGATGGGATGATTCGTCGGCCAATCTGGAAGAAAGAGGAGAAGTAGCAAGTGAGCAAGCAGGCAAGTGGCAAGTAGTAGATGTCACTTGCGACCTGCATACTTGCAACTTGCAACTTGGAGATTATTATGTACAAAACTTTAATAGCAACTGTGGAAAATAAGCCTGGCGTGTTGAATCGGGTGGCTTCGTTATTTCGGCGGCGTAATTTCAACATTGATTCGTTGAATGTGGGGCGCACGGAGAATCCAGACGTGTCACGGATGACGATTGTGATGGACAGTCAGGAAGTCGATGCGCGGCTGGTGGAGGCCAATTTGTATAAATTGGTTAATGTGATCGATGTGCAGGATGTGACCAATCAGCCGGCCGTTTTGCGTGAATTGGCGTTGATCAAAGTGGATGCACCCGCTGAAAAACGGGCAGAAATCATCAGCTTGGCGACTGTATTCAAGGCTAAAATTGTGGATGTGAGCGCGGATTCGTTGATTATGCAGATTACGGCGACATCGGATCGGGTGGACAGCTTGGTTGAATTGTTACGGCCGACTGGTATCACGGAAATGGTGCGGACGGGTCATGTCGGTATGATGCGCGGTGATGAAGAAGGGGCGCGATATACGCCCGGCCGTCATGCGGATGGATATACACAATTCAAGGCGCAAGATGTTGATCCTGCGTTGGGTGTTTAGGTAGAGTCGTCAAATTAAGTGCGACGCACCTTGCAGGTGCAACGCACTTAATTTGACTGATATTTAGGCGGGGCGATCCAGCGGGTCGCCCCTACAATCATAAAAAGGAAATTTAAGAAAATGGCAAATATATATTACAACAACGATACAAATCCAGAGTTAATTCGTGCAAAAAAAGTAGCCGTTATCGGTTATGGTTCGCAGGGACACGCGCATTCGCTTAGTTTGCACGACAGCGGTGTGGATGTGATGGTGGGATTGCGCGAAGATAGTAAGTCGCGGGCGAAGGCGGAAGCGGACGGGCTGAAAGTTGGCACAGCGGCAGAGGTGTCAGCATGGGCGGACACGATTATGGTGTTGGCTCCTGACACGATGCAGGCCAAAATTTACGAAGAGTCCATCGCCCCCCATTTGAGCGCGGGCAAGACATTGATGTTCGCGCACGGATTTAATATCCGCTACGGAACCATCACCCCCCCCGCCGATGTGGATGTGAGCATGATTGCGCCCAAAGCACCCGGCCATCGCGTGCGTGAGGTGTTTGTGGCTGGCGGCGGCACACCGGGATTGCTGGCTGTGCATCAAGATGCGAGCGGTCAGGCGAAGGAAAATGCGCTGTCTTACGCTTACGCCATCGGTTGCGCCCGCGCGGGTGTGCTGGAAACAACTTTCTCCGAAGAGACGGAGACGGATTTGTTCGGCGAGCAGGCGATTTTGTGCGGTGGCACGTCGGCGTTGGTGCGGGCTGGGTTCGAGACATTGGTCGAGGCGGGGTATCAGCCGGAGATCGCCTATTTTGAGTGTCTGCATGAGCTGAAATTGATCGTTGACCTGTTCTATCAGGGCGGGATGAATTATATGCGCTATTCGGTGTCGGATACGGCCGAGTATGGCGATTATGTGTCGGGCAAGCGGCTGATTACGGAAGAGACGAAGCATGAGATGAGCCAAATCTTGAAGGAAATTCAGGATGGCACGTTTGCGAAGGCGTGGATTGATGAAAATGAAAACGGCCGTCCTTGGTTTGATGCCGAGCGCGTCACGCAACAGGATCATCTGATTGAGACTGTTGGTTTGGAATTGCGCGGAATGATGCCGTTTGTTGACCCCAAAGTCGTCAAACCGGGCGAATAAAATGTAGGGGCGGGACGGGCGGGCTAATGCCTTTGATTATCACCAATACCTCAATCCCGCCCGTCTCGCCCCCGCAAGAGGGCGAGATAACGCGGAATGAAAGTTATGTGTTTATGACAAAGTTATGCCGCGTTATCCCGCCCCTACGGTGTGGGTTTACGGAGTGAATTATGAATAACGATAATTATATTCGCATTTTTGATACGACGTTGCGGGATGGGGAGCAGTCGCCGGGGGCGACGTTGACTTCGGCGGAGAAGTTGGAGATTGCGCGGACGTTGGCGCGGTTGGGGGTGGATGTGATGGAGGCTGGTTTTCCGGCCGCGTCGCCTGATGATTTGCGGGCGGTACAAACCATTGCCCAAGAGGTTGGCAATGCGCCTGGCCCATCGGGGCAGCCGCCGATTATTTGTGGATTGGCGCGGGCGCATAAGGGTGACATCGACAAGGCGTGGGAGGCGGTGCAACATGCGGCGCGTCCCCGTATTCATACCTTCCTTGCCACATCGCCTGTGCATATGAAATATAAATTGCAGATGGATCCTGAAGAGGTTGTCGATCAGGTGCGGGAGATGGTGGCGTATGCAAAGCAGTATTGCGACGACATCGAATTTTCACCCGAAGATGCGGGGCGCAGCAATCCTGAGTTTTTGTATCTGGTGCTGGGCGAGGCGATCAAGGCGGGGGCGACGACGGTGAACATCCCTGATACGGTCGGTTATACCACGCCGGATGAGTTTGGCGGGCTGATTGCTGGGATTATTAAGCATACGCCGGGTATTGAGAACTGTATCGTTTCCGTGCATTGCCATGATGATTTGGGGTTGGCGACAGCGAATACGCTGGCTGGTTTGCGAGCGGGGGCGCGGCAAGCGGAAGTGACGATGAATGGCATCGGTGAACGGGCGGGGAACACGTCGTTGGAAGAGATTGCGATGGCGATCAAAACCCGTGCGGCGCATATTGGGCTGACGACGGGGATTGAGACGACACTCATCACCCGTGCCAGCCGGATGGTGTCCAATTATACGGGTATGGTTGTGCAGCCGAACAAAGCTATCGTGGGCGCGAATGCGTTTGCCCATGAGGCGGGCATCCATCAGGATGGGATGTTGAAGCATGAAGAGACGTATGAAATCATGCGGCCGGAGACGGTGGGGCTGACCCAATCGGAGCTGGTGTTGGGGAAACATTCTGGCCGCCATGCTCTGCGGATGCGTCTGGAGGAGTTGGGGTATCAGGTGGAAGGGGAGGAATTGAAGACGATTTTTGCCCGTTTTAAGGAGGTTGCTGACAAGAAGAAATCCATCGCTGATGCTGATTTAGAGGCGTTGATGACTGACCAGATGTATCAGACGGACAAGATGTATCAATTGGATGGGTTGCAGGTGACGAGTGGCACGAGTGGGCTCCCGACGGCGGCGGTGCGGTTGATTGGACCTGATGGCGTTTTGCATACGAAGGCGGTCGTGGGGAAGGGGCCGGTGGATGCGGTTTTCAAGGCGATTGATGCGGTGGTGGGGATGCCGGTGACGCTGCATGAGTATGTGGTGCGGGCGGTGACGGAGGGGATTGATGCGATTGGTGAGGTGACGGTGCGTGTGGAGGCGGAGGATGAGGAGATGAAGAAACGGAAGTCGCCGCAGACGGGGAAGGTGCGGCGTTGGATGTTTGGTGGGTATGGGGCGGATCCGGATATTATCGTGGCGAGCGCGCACGCTTATTTGTCGGCGTTGAATAGTAGTTTGTCGGCAAGGGAGCGGATGACAACAAGCTCAGTGAATTAGAAAAGAAAAAGGCCGTCTTAGACGGCCTTTTTTGTTTGCTTTATTCCAGATAAAAATTTTGGATTGAACTGTGGTAAATATCTTAGTATTAGTGATTCTGTCCAAGAACCATCGTTATGTCTATCAAAAAACCCATCAATAGTAATACCTGTGATGGTTCCATAAATTTCCCTGACTAATACATAATTCTCATCAAGGTAAGAGTTTGTGGCTTTTTGAGGACTCCCTACTGATAAGTACAGTGTGTCAGTAAGCTCATCATATGCGATACGATATCCATGCTCAAATTCGATCATAATTATTTACACCACTTAATAATGCCTTTCGAACTTCCGTCTGAACCAGAGTAAGATGTCGTAACGATTGTCACCGTGTCATCTGACAAATATCTTGTTGATACAAGTACGTCATCAAAGTCAAACCGTTTCACATATAATTCTTCTGTTGCAGGCTTGCGTCCCTCTCTTATGTGATCTGGGTCTTCTATTGTCGTTTTTAAATCATCATATCTGGTAATCATTTCTGGATGACCAACTGATATATGTTTCTCCCAAGTTTGTTTGTAGAGGATTATTGATTTCCCTCGTGGGTCGATGAAAATATCGTTAATTTCCCGCATTATTCTTCATGATCTTCGGAAGAAGATTCCAATTCTATTAGAAGTTCATTCAAACTAGTACTGAGTCTTTTTGCTTGTTCAAAAGATAATCGCACCATTGTATAATACTTTGCCGTCATTTCTTGAGATCCTGTAAACTCAGTTAAGCCAAAACCTATACCAATATCTACAGGCGTCGCCTGTAACATGGTAACATTTGCATACATCTGGTTAATCTCACTGACATCATGTTGCGTAAGTTTTTTCCTGTTTTCAGCCATGTATAGTCTCCCTAAATTTTCTCAATGATTATTAATTTACATCAATATATTTCACCAGTTTTTGTTTAATTAAAGTACATCAAGGAGTTTTGATGCTCCTTGATGTATTACGGGGAGGATGGGATTCGAACCCATGAAAGGCGTTGAAGCCTTTAGACTGGTTATCAACCAGTTGCCTTAAACCACTCGGCCACCTCTGCAAAACATCCATTTTTGAAGATTTTGTAGAGACTTCCAAATATCACCATTCAGCCACACTTCAATAATAACATATGCCTTAAATTATAGCGATACAAATTTATAATTTGATTTGTGTTTGCGTTGGATGTGATGGAAAACGGGCGTTTGTGGTGGATGAGTTGGAAAACGGCCGTTTGTGGGGGGGTGATGGGAAACGGCCGTTTGTGAGGATGTGTGGGAAACGGCCGTTTGTGTTGGGTGTGTTGGAAAACGGCCGTTTGTGTTGGGTGTGTTGGAAAACGGCCGTTTGTGTTGGGTGTGATGAGAAACGGCCGTTTGCGTTGGGTGTGATGAGAAACGGCCGTTTGTGTTGGATATGATGAAAAACGGCCGTTTGTGTTAGATGAGTTGGAAAACGGCCGTTTGTGGTTTGTCCGTATCAGTGTCCTGTTTGTGATGGATGTGATGTAAAACGGCCGTTTGCGTTGGATGTGATGGTGAAACGGCCGAACACATGCGAGTACGTTTGGACTAAAGCTGGAACCCTTTACCACCCGTTATTACTTTTTCTTCGTAATTATCAACAAGGTCTAACAAGCCGTCGATTAACGTCGCCCATGCGTTGCTGGCGATGACTTTCTGGATGGAAACGGCCGTTTCCATCAACCCGCTTGCTAATTTTTGTTCGCAATCGCCATACGCCGTATACCATACTTCAATATCACGCAGACCTAATTTGCCCATACCCGGAATGAATTCATGCACCAGAAATTCAAAGTATTCCGCCTCACTATCCTCGCGGATGTCCCAGTGCATGAGCAATTTTGCGTGCATGATTACCCTTTCGGCTTCAACAACACAATCTCCGTCTCTTCCGACAGCTTTTTAGACGTGATTTTCAATTGCGTCTCTTCGCGTGGCTCTGTGACTCCCATCTCTTTCAAGAAGCGATCAATCGGTTCTAAATCCAGATTCAGACCATCTGTCTGATAGTGCATGGGAACGACGATGTTCGGTTCAAGCATCGACACCAGTTCGGCCGCTTGCGCTGCGTTCAGACTGTTGCCGCCACCGACGGGAACGAGCAGGACGTTTACTTGTCCCAATGCCTCAATTTCATTGCGGGATGGCACAGTTGCCATATCGCCTAAATGGGCGACGGTTAAGCCGTCATAATCGAATAAATAGGTGATATTTTTCGTCCCATTTTCAGCGATGGTGCTTGTCGCGGTCACAAATACGCCGCCAATTTCATACTCACCTGCGCCAATGAGGGCGTGACTGTGTCCAGAAACAACGGCCGTTTTTCCATGCCCTTCTGATTTGTGACTAACCGTCACAATGTCTGCTTTCAATTTCAACGACGATAATCCAATCTTGCCGCCAAATGGGTCAGTGACTACCGTTGCGTATTTCCGTTCCATAATGCGGAAACAGCTTAATCCATACCAAGTTAAATCCATAATTAATCTCCTTAAAATCTGCTAAAAGTATACCCGATTGGGGCAGACCTGACAGGTTTTGGGGTTGGTCATCGTTTCACCCAACCTCTTGATTGTCGTTCCCGCATAGACGGGTATTTACTGTGCTAAAAGAAAATGGATGCTTGTGAAGGCAGGCGTGACAATGGTCGAAGAGATGTCCATCCCCTGATACAGTTATCAGTATGTGCAAT
>CAYSDT010000071.1:0-10072 GCA_964429835.1 uncultured Ardenticatenaceae bacterium
GCAAGCCGCTAAAAGAAGCGGCTGGTTTTGATGCTGTCATTGGTAATCCGCCTTATGAGGAATTATCAGAGGACGAGCGTGGTTCATCTATTCTAGAAGCTCCTTTTTTGAATAGTATTAAGCGTTTTTCCCCAGCGATGGGCAATAGAATCAACTTATATCGTATTTTTGTAGCCCAAAGTATAAGTTTAACGCGACAGTTTGGTTTACATGGATTTATCGTACCGATGTCTTTACTGGCTGACCAATTTACTTTTTCATTAAGAAAACACCTTCTTGAAAATACTTGGATAACAATTCTTGAGCTATTCCCTCAAAAGGACGATCCAAAGAACCGTGTTTTTATTGATGCAAAACTATCAACATGTCTCTATATAATTAAAAAGGAATCATCCACAGATCGCAGCACTTTTGTGAGAACTCATCCTGGACGTGATATTCAAATAGAATCACCGCAATATAAAACATTGCAATCGCAAATTTTCCAGTTTGATGAAGATAATTATTCCATACCTGGAATCGATTCAAAGGCATGGACACTTGTATTAAAATTAGCTGGTATGAATAATGTTGGGGACTATGCCACTGCATCTCCTGGTGAGTTGATGATTAACCGCAGTATAAAACCCTATCTAACATCTGAAGATAAAGGGGAAGAAATTATTCGTGGATCACATATATCGTTATATCAAATTGTAGAACCGAAGCAAGGCAAGGGTTTATATTTGAACCGAAAAAGTTATTTGTCAAAACACACAAATAGCGCAAAAGCGCAGCATCACAAAGAAAGCCGAGTTGTTTACCAAAGATATGCAGCAATTGATAATTACCGTAGGTTGATAGCAACTTTACTTCCTGCGGAACATTTTTGTTCACATACTACTGGCTATTTTGCTAATGTAAGAAACATTGCCCCTGAATTCTTGCTTTCCTTAATGAATTCACGATTATTAGATTGGCGATTTAATCTAACGAGTACTAACAACAACATTAATGGTTATGAAGTTGAAGCACTACCTATTCCTTTTATAGAATTTGTAACGGAAGAAACAATAAAAACGGCCGTTTCCCAACAATCCCAAGCCCTCTACCAACAAGCCGACTATCCCGCTCTGCTCACCCTCGTCGCCGCCGAACTGGCAGCGGGGCGCAACGACACCATCCACGATCTGCTCGCCTTCCTCGCCCAAGAGATGATTCGGCTGAACAAGGAAAAGCAGACCGAAACCAATGGTTTCCTCGACTGGCTGGCCGATTACACCGAACTACCCATAAACGAGTGGAAGCTCAAAACCATCGCCCGTGCCTACTATAGCAAAGGGTGGGAAGAGTTCCGCCGCGCCTTAAAGCAGAATAAAAGGAAAATCACGGCGGTGGATGTAAACGGCCGTTCTGCCCTCACTAAACTCAAAGGCGAATATGAAGCAAGCGTGCGTCAGCTAACGCCGCTCCTCGCCACCATCCAAGCCACCGACAGCCTCATCGACCAAATCATCTATCGCCTGTATGGGTTGACGGATGAAGAGATCGGGATTGTAGAAGCGTAGCGAAGAGTCCAAGAAGTCAGGCTTTTGCCAAAAGCCTGACTTCTGACCCCCAAACAGTAAAGGGGTATTCAACCCCAAGCACGGAGTTGGTTTTTTCATAAACGGCCGTTTTTCCCCAAACACCCCGCCAAGTCATCACCATCAGGATCAAAAAAGCAGCGCATACGCGCTGCTTTTCGTTTTCAGTTTTCAGTTGATTGTTGGCTGTTGATTGTTTCTTTTCAGCCCTTACACGTCCAAATTTCGCACTTCACTAGCATGTGTCGTGATAAATCTTCTGCGCGGCGGCACTTCGCTACCCATCAACATATCAAAGGTTCTGTCAGACGCAACCGCATCTTCAATTGTCACCTGCAACAGCGTCCGCACCGTCGGATCCATCGTCGTGTCCCACAACTGCTGCGCGTTCATCTCGCCCAGACCCTTGTACCGTTGCAAGTTGAACTTCTTGCCTGCCAACTCTTGCATCAACGTCGTCTGCTCCGCTTCCGTATAGGTGTATTTTATCTTTTTCCCCTGCTTAATCGCGTACAGCGGCGGCTGGGCGATGTATAAATGCCCCTGATAGATCAAATCGGGCATGTAGCGGAAGAAGAAGGTTAGCAATAATGTGCGGATGTGACTGCCGTCTACGTCAGCATCGGTCATAATGATGACACGATGGTAGCGCAGATTATCCAGCGTGAACGTCTCGCCAATCCCCGTGCCTAACGCTGAAATCATCGCCTTCACTTCCTTATTGGCGAGGATTTTGTCCAGACGGGCGCGTTCGGTGTTCAAAATTTTGCCGCGCAAGGGCAAAATCGCTTGGAAATGACGGTCGCGCCCTTGTTTGGCTGTGCCACCAGCCGAGTCACCTTCGACGATGTAGACTTCGCATTTGGCGGGGTCTTTTTCGGAGCAGTCGGCTAACTTGCCGGGCAACGTCATGCTGTCTAACGCGCTTTTACGCATCACGAGTTCGCGTGCTTTCTTGGCGGCGGCACGAGCGCGGGAGCTGGTCAAACAGCGATCCATAATCTGCCGTGCATCGCGTGGGTTTTCGTCCAGATGGGCGGCAATCGCTTCGGCGGTGACGGAGGCGACGATGCCTGCGACTTCGGCGTTCATCAGTTTTACTTTGGTTTGGCTCTCAAATTGGGGGTCGGGATGTTTAATGCTAACAACGGCCGTTACCCCTTCGCGTGTATCATCGCTGGAAAAATTCTTATCCTTTTCTTTGAGGAATTTATTCTTACGCGCATACGAGTTAATCACACGGGTGATGGCTGTTCGCACACCAGTCATATGTGTGCCGCCATCGGGGGTGTGGATGGTGTTGGCGAACGCATATTCGGAAACGGCGATGCCATCGGTGTACTGCACGGCCACCTCAACTTCCACATGGTCAACCTCTTTGCGGGCGTAAATGGGGGCGTGGATGGTGCGGCGATTGCGATTGAGGTAGCGCACGAACGAGCGCACGCCGCCTTCAAAATAGAAACTCATTTCGCGTGACGGTTCTTTGCGATTGTCAGTTAGTTTCAGAAAGATACCGCTGGTGACAAATGCCATCTCGCGGAAACGGTTTAGCAAGGTTTCAAAGCGGTACGTTTCACCATCGGTGAAGATGGTTTCGTCGTAGCGAAAAGTCGTGGTCGTTCCCGACTTCTCGCCCCGTTTGAGCTTGCGTATCTTTTCGACGGCGGTGGTGGGGATGCCGCGTTCGTATCGTTGCGTGTGCAAATAGCCGTCGCGCTTAACTTCAACGACAAGCCAGTCGGACAGGGCGTTGACGGCTGCTGCACCAACGCCGTGCAAGCCGCCAGACACTTTGTACGCCTCTTCGTCGAACTTGCCGCCAGCGTGCAATGTCGTCATGACCAATTCCAGTGCGGAGATTTTTTCAGTCGGGTGCATGGCAACGGGAATGCCGACTCCATCATCGCTGACGCTGATGCTTTTGTCGGCGTTAATGGTCACTTCGATGCGGTCACATCGGCCGGCAAGGGCTTCGTCGATGGAGTTATCGACGATTTCGTAGACGAGATGGTGCAACGCTTTTACATCTGTGCCGCCAACGTACATGCCAGGACGGCGGCGCACGGCTTCCAGCCCTTTGAGGACTTGAATGCTGCTCGCGTCATATTTCCGTTCTTGTTCTTTTTGCTTTTTTGCCATTGTGAATCCTTATGGTTTTGTAGGGGCGGTTCGCGAACCGCCCCTACGAGTATGGGCATGGCGTTGCCATGCCCCAAATCACATACATCTGTCATTCCGAATCCCTGTAAGGGTGAGGAATCTTTACTCCCACGAAGCAAGATTCCTCACCCCCTTTGGGGGGATTCGGAATGACAGTCTTTTATATCTTTTGCGTTACGTCTAACAACGTGAACCTGTCGTGATAAAAAATGAAAACGGCCGTTATCATCGCTGTTGCCACAAAGGCGTGGCCGATGATGCTGGCTCCTGTCAGCCAACTGCCGTTGTCGGCTAATAACATGATGCTGCTCATCAGATAATTGATGAGGACGATGGTAAATAGCAATGTAATGCACCCCATCAAATTCTTGCGAATGATGAGCGAACTTTCGACCATCGCATTAACAAGCGGACGGCCGTGTAAGATGAGGCCGTGCGGTACAAAAATGAATTGCAACAGGATGGAAAGCAGGAGAACGGGGGCAAATACGGCCGCCGCGCCGCCCAATATGGGGTTAATCGCCGCCAATCCTGTCGCCAACAGTATCAGCGGAATGTACAAGATGAACAGGCCGATTGCCATCAGCACCCCCAGCAGCAACAGCAGCAGCCAACTTCGGCCAATGCGGGCAAGCAGGGCGGGGATGGGCATGTCGTCGCCCATGTTGCGGCGCAGGGCGTGGGCGATGAGGTTGTAGTAAACGGCCGTTATGAACAATCCCACCACGCTTAACAAAATGATGGACAGGACGACGGTGGCGTTGCTGTTTACCTCTAAAACGGCCGTTTCTATCGGCGTAATTTCAGGGGTGATGCCCGCCATGAATGTTGGTACGCCAATCACTGGTATGCTGAGCGTGGCGAACAAATTCGTGCGCGTCGTCAACGCTGCAATCTGCTCAATGATCTCTGGCTCAATACTCACCAACGCCTCTTCCTGCTGCCAAAAGGCGATCATCTCATCCATAAACACCTGCGCCCCCAAGCGCGTCCCCAACCACAAAAAAGCATCTAAAGCGACTGGAATAACCAGCAACCACAGATGCTTGCTCACCAGATCAAATCCAGCGGCAAGGGTCGGCATAATGCGCGGGGGGATGGATGTTTCTTTCGTTTCGTTCGTCATAATTAACCGATGGATTCTACCACATCCGTTCTAATCCGCCGAAAAGGATGAACAAGTGGCAAGTAGCAAGTGGCAAGTAACAAGTCGTGTGTTCACTTGCCACTTGCCACTTGCTACTTGTAACTTTTGCTTGCACACCCCACCCAAAACGATCATAATCAGCCGATTTGATTTCATAGAAGGAACGTATCTTCTCAGTATTTCGGGGAGACCTGACAGGTTTTTCAAAAATACTCGTGTAAAACAAGATGCCTTGATGAAACCTGTCAGGTCTTTACTCCAAGTTATTGAGAAGATACTTTTGAAGTATCTTCTCAATATTTCGGGGAGACCTGATAGGTTTTCTGATGGTACTCGTGTAAAACGAGAGGTGTTACTGAAACCTGTCAGGTCTTTACCCCAAGTTATTGAGATGTTACCTTTGAACCATATCCAGAACGGTAATTTACAGTTAAAGTAGACGAGGCATAATGCAAACAGGAACACAATTGGCACAACAAACGGCCGTTTCCCACAAAACCCCCATCATCGAATACCATCGCCAGCCGATGCCCAGCCCGATGGATGAAGAGCTACGCGCCATCGTCACCGCCTTTCAGCAACTTTCCGCCGACGAACGAGACGCATTTATAAGCGCATTACCCCATCCCACCCGCAAACTATTTGGCATTTACGGCCACCGCGCCGCCACAATTGCCGTGCGGCAAGATGAGCCTGATTGGTTACGAAGCGGCCTGATCGGTACAGTAATCGCCAACGACGGGATGGACGACGGCCGTAAAATCATAACCGCCTTAGTCGTGCCGCAACATTGCGCCATCAAATTAAAGATGGATTTAGCGGAACTGTTTGAAGAAACGGCCGTTTACGCCCATCCCCCCCTCTCCGATCAAATCCTCAACGCCAGCAGCACCCCGCTAAGCCTCCGCACCTTCGGTTGGCAAGAACTAAAAACGGCCGACGGTATTCGGTACAAATTTGGTATGGGGTGAAGGGAGCAGGGGAGCAGGGGAGATGAGGAGCAAGTATCTCCCCATCTCCCCCTCTCCCCCTCTCCCCTGCCCCCCTGCTCCTCATCCCCTCATCTCCGTAAAATCCGTCGCGCAACCGACCGCTTATGCACCTCATCCGCGCCGTCGTAGATGCGGGCGGCGCGTTCGTGGCGGAACCAGTACGCCAGCGGCAGTTCGTCGGTCATGCCGACTGCGCCGTGCGTTTGGATGGCGCGATCCAGCACGCGCCCCATCACCCCCGCGACATAAAATTTAATGAGCGAGATGTCATCACGAGCGGCGTATGTGCCTTGCGTGTCGATTTTGTGGGCGGCATCAAGCGTCAGCAGGCGGGCGGCGTTGATTTCGGCGCGACTTTCGGCGACCCAATTCTGGATCGTCTGTTGGCTGGCTAACGGCCGTCCCGGAGCAACTTCCCGCCGCACAGCATAATCGCACATCAAGTCAAAAGCGCGTTCACAAATGCCAATCCAGCGCATGGCGTGATGGATGCGACCTGGCCCCAGTCTGTTTTGCGCGATAGTGAACCCTGCGCCTTCTTTACCTAAAACGGCCGTTTGTGGAACCCGCACCCCGTCATACATAATCTCCGCATGGCTCGCCCAGCCGCTGCCCGATTCGCCCATCACCGACGTGTTGCGTACCAGACGGAAGCCGTCTGCGTCGGTTGGTACGATGATTTGGCTGGCGCGTTTGTGCTTGGCTTCGTCGGGATTGGTGATCGCCATGACGATGGCGAACGCGGCTCCATCCGCCCCCGTCGTGAACCATTTATGACCAGTGATGACGTAATCGTCGCCCTCTTTAACGGCCGTTGTACTCATCCACGTCGGGTTAGAGCCGGGATTTTCAGGTTCGGTCATGGAAAAGCAGGAGCGGATGTCGCCGTTGAGCAGCGGCGTGAGGTATTTTTCCTGCTGTTCGGCCGTGCCATGCTCGATCAGAATTTCCATATTGCCCGCGTCGGGGGCTTGGCAGTTGAAGACGTAATGCCCCAACAGCGTCCGCCCCAACGCTTCGCTGACGTGGCCGTGTTCGACCAACGACAGCCCCATCCCGCCATATTCTTGCGAAATTTGGGGCAGCCATAGCCCCAGCCCGCGTGCTTTTTGCCGCAGTGCGTCCAATTGCGGGGCGACGGCGTTGAAATCTGCATCGAGAAACGGCCGTTCTAGCGGCACGATCTCCTGCTCAACAAAATCGCGGATTGTGTTCATTAACATATTAAATTCTGACATAAAACTCCTTAACTTTAAGTGCCTGTCACGGGGCGCACGACCCCAATTAACCAAGAGCTTCTGCCCTGTGACTGGCACTTTAATCAACTCTAATTTTGGTCAATAACAAATGATCATCCTGCGTAATACGGCCGTCTGGCGAAACCAGTTGCAGCCGTTGAAAACGGCCGTCTTCCGTTTGCGTGTACACGCCTAAATGAATCGGGTACACGCCTGCGGGCGTGTCGGCGGCGATGGGGATCGGCATGTGAATTTCCTGCACATCGCCGACCGCCCAACTCGCCGTCCCTTCTGGCGGGGCAAAATCGTTACTGCCCCATCGCTTATTTTCGTCGCCGACAAGTTGGGCGAAGATGGTGTAATTTGTGGATAACGGCCGTTTTGCCTCCAAGTACAACACCAGTTCCATCGTCTCCCCCGCGTCAGCGCGGCGCGGGGCGATGGAGTAACCGACGAGGGCGAGTTCATCGCCAAAATTGATATTGGTGGGGTTGGGAAGGGTGCTGGAAACGGCCGTTAATGGCAATGTCCCCAGCATGACCGCCTCATCCAGTCGTTCGCCTGTTTCAAAATTATACAAACCGACGGCTAACGTTAAATCTGCGGGTGAAACGGCCGTTTCTGGCACAGTCACCTGATAATAATTCTCTACCCGTTCGCCCGTCGTCAACAACGACGTTGGCCGCAACCCTTGCCCCGTGTACATATCTCGCTGGGCGATGGGAACGCCCAACACGGGATCAATAAGATGAACGAAGACGCTCCAATCCGTGTCCATTCCCTCGACAACTTCCCATTCCAGCATCACATCCACCATATCGCCTGGCTGTACGCTCTCTTGGGCGATGGTGTAAGAGGTGAGCATGATCTTATCGCTGAATGGGTGATTGATGACGGTAGAATCTGCCTCGCCCATCGCCATCACATACGTTTCGGGCTGATACGCGGGCGCAATCCACAAAAATGGCGCGGCGGCGGCGATGGCGAACATGAACAGTGACAATCCGCCGACAACCCATCGCCCCCAACGGCGCGGCATCCATCCTGCCAGCCCCAGCACCATCAAAATGTTCAGCGCGGAAATGGCGGTGAAGACCAATCGCCCTTGCGAAGACCAAGTGGTCGTCGCCCATTGCAGTAGCCCGTACACGACGGCAAAAGAAAATAGCAGGATGATGGTGAGGCCGAAATGGGTTTCGACGAAACTTAATAGCACGGCGAATGAATTCGCGGCTACAGTTGTAAAGTCGGCCTTCGCCGACTGAGCCTTAGTCGGCGAAGGCCGACTTCGCAGCCGTTGATGCGGTTTGAACCGCCGCACTTCCTGCCCAAAATAAACAAAAAAACCGACAACACTAAGCCCCATCACCCCATTCAAAAGCGGATAAATCCACATCGCCATTGGCACATTTACACCGCCGAACAAGCCCCAGTAAGACATCAGGAACCCTTGCCGCTCATCCCACAGTTGTGCCAGCGTAGCAGGTTGCGCCCGTTGTCCCAGCACGGCAATAAACGCGCTCCAGCCCAGAAAATCGCCGTAAAGGGCGATGTTGCGGGCGTACCACCAGCCCGCAATCAGGGCAACGGGGATGAGCATGAAGCCAAAAATGAGCAACGATTGTCCCGCAAGAATAATCAGGCCGCTGATGTTGGTGCGCTCGCGGTTTTGTTGCCATCGGCTGATGAAAACCGTGCCGAAAGCCAACGGCAACAAGCCAAATGTGCCTTCTTTTGTCAGTAGTGCCAACCCGATAATTGAACCAATAAGTACCCATCGCCCCAGCGTGTGCTTTTTACGGGTGATGGTGCGAATGAGCAGCAAAACGGTCAGCGAAGCGAGCGGAATGGCGAGATTGTCGTTGTTGACTGCGCCGCTGATGAAGAGAAACATGGGGGTGAAGGCGTGGAAGGCGGCGGCTCCGAGTGCGAGTTCGGGGCGGTCGGGGACGACTTCTTTGGCGATTAGATAGGTTAGGTAAACGGCCGTTGTTCCCATCAAAACCGACACCAATCGCACGATCCGCACGGCTAAAAGCGTCCCGTCCCATGCTGAATTAGCGGGGTCATGTACCGCCAGATTGATGTTTCCATCGGGCGGCATTACGCCATTGTCCACATGCGGATTGAGCCAGCGGATTTGCTCCATGTCGCTGCTGTCAATCCAAAAGGTGAATGCCGCACCGACGTAATAGTAGAGCGGCGGCTGGCTGGCTTCCTGTTTCCACGGGCCAGCCAGCGCGGGGTCGGTGACTTGTACGGGCAAGGGGTTGCCGTCGGCAAGGTGGCGGATCATGGGGTAATGCCATAGCTCGTCGGACGCTTCAAAGACGGGGGTGGTGAGGGCGTAGATGATGCCCAGCAGGGTAAACAGCCCTAAAATCAGGGCGAGGATGCGTTTTTCATTCATTGGGGAAATTTTAGAGTAGCAAGTGGTAAGTGGCAAGTGGCAAGTACGTTGCAAACTTGCCACTTGCACCTTGCAACTCCCCCTTTTCATGCTAAAATTCCTGCGTTCTTGAGGAATAGTTTAATGGTAAAACAACGGTCTCTGACACCGTAGTTTCTGGTTCGAGTCCAGGTTCCTCAGCTAGAAAAGCCGCTCATTTGAGCGGCTTTTTTGTTTCCTGACTCCCCATCTCCACCCCATTCACACATCCCCTACACATCTTCTTCATATCTGCTGGCTATACTTTCCTTATCTAAACAGATAACGAGATTTTCGGGTGAGACCTGACAGGTTTTTTATGATACTTATGCAAAACAAAAGTATTAGTGAAACCTGTCAGGTCTTATGAATACGGAGCAAGAATATGTTAAGCAATAAAAAAATGTGGTTCGCAATAATCGCCGTCATCCTTGTGTTGGGTGCGGGCGGCTACTTCTACTATACCAGCACCGCCACAGCCGCCGCCGAAGAGGCCGCCGCTGATGACGAAGTGCAAACCGCCCCCGTGCGTCGGGGCG
>CAYSDT010000072.1:0-7010 GCA_964429835.1 uncultured Ardenticatenaceae bacterium
TTCGCCGTCGTGCATCCCTTGAATGTAGCGCACTTCTGTGCCATCGCGCTGTTCGATGGGGATATCCTTCACCCCATCGCGCATGACCCAATCGAAGGTTGAGGAGGGCAAGGCGGTGTAGAAAGGTACGTCGTTATCAAAAGCGGCTAATGCTTTCAAATAAGTGCCGATTTTGTTGCCCACATCGCCCGTGTAGGTGGTGCGATCTGTGCCAGTGATGACCATATCGACCAGCCCGTGCTGCATGAGATGGCCGCCCACATTGTCAGCGATGACGGTGTGCGGGATGCCGTGCTGTCCCAATTCCCACGCGGTGAGGCGTGCGCCCTGATTGCGGGGACGGGTTTCGTCTACCCAGATATGTACTTTAATGCCCTTTTCGTGGGCGGCGTACATCGGGGCGGTGGCTGAACCATAATCGACGAAGGCAAGCCAGCCTGCGTTGCAATGGGTGAGGATGTTGACGACTTCGCCGTTCTTGCGCTTACTGATTTCTTCAATGATGGAAACGCCATGTTCGCCAATACGGCGGCAATAGTCGGCATCTTCATCAGTGATGGCAACTGCCGTTTTCCGTGCAATTTCAACCTTATCAGTATCAGCAGCAGCCATCGCTTCTATTTGTCGATCAACAGCCCATGCTAAATTAACGGCCGTTGGTCGTGTCGCCTTCAACTGTTCCCCATCGGCAATAAAGGATTGCATAAATCCTTCTTCGGGGGCTTGCAAAGCGGCCAAATACATGCCCCAGCCAGCCGCCGCGCCAATTAAGCCCGCGCCGCGAATGTGCATATCTTTAATCACCACCGCCATCTCATCGACTGTAGTCACATCTTCGATAACAAATTTATGCGGCAAATGACGCTGATCAATAACCTGCACCACGTTTGAATCATCTTCGCTTAACCAAATTGTGCGATAATGTTTTCCATCTACGTTCATAATTTCTCCTCAGATAGAGTGTAGAGATAGAGATAGAGTGTGATCATAGTAAAGCAAGTTTCGTTAGCATAGCGGCGATTTCGTCTGCTTCTTGATAATGTATCCGATATGTTTCACGGCTAAGAATGCCGCGCTTACCTATCATCACTAACAAACTGATCGTCTCGTAAATCGATCCCTTAGCAATTCGATAAAAATACGCGCCCGATTTTTTTGAATCACGCCCGCTTCCTTCTGCGATATTTGTAGGGACACTCAGTGCTGCACGACGTAGTTGTTCGCCTAGTGAGTATTGATATTTTTGTGGCAGATCATCCGCAATCTGAAACATCTCATCCGCAAAATCAATACTCCGTTTCCAAACATCTAACTTCTCGAACTTAAACCCCATCGTAAAACCCTCTCTATCTCTATCTCTCCCCTCTATCTAATCTTTACTGTAATATGTTACGGCTAACGCAATCGCCAATACCAGACCTTTCACGATATTTAACGAGTAATAAGGAACGGACATCATAATCAGCCCATTTTCCAAAACGCCGACCAAGACTGCGCCAACCAGCGTACCAATCGCGTTCGGTTTTTTAACGCCAGCGACGGAGTAGCCGATAAAAGCGGCGGCGACGGCGGGCATTAAAAAGCCTGCGCCCGCGTTCACCTGCGACGATCCAATACGCGCACCGAGCATGATACCGCCGATGGCCGCGAAAAATGCGGACATAAAATAGGCTAAAGCGCGATACCGATCTACGGGGATACCAGACAATCTGGCCGCTTCTCTGTTGCCGCCGACCATGTATAAATAACGGCCGTGTTTCGTGTAATTCAAGAAAATATGGACAACGGCCACAATGATTAACATCAAAATAATGATGTACGGCGATTGGCCGATCATACGGAACGCATCGGGGATTTCGCCGAATGTTGGCGTGCCGTCTAAACGCGGCATCCCTTCACTAATCGAGCCGCCGCCCGTGTAGGTTAACGCCACCCCTTCAAATATAAACATGACCGCCAGCGTTGCCAGCAGGTCGAAAATTTTCAACTTAACGATCAAAAATGTGTTGACCACAGCGACGGATAAGGAGATGAAAATGGCGAGGAAAATACCCAACGCTGTTCCGAATCCGTACCAGACGAACATTGAAATGACCAACGTATCGGCAAAAGTCACAACCGATCCTACTGACAGGTCAAACCCATCGACCGTTAAGGAGATGGTGATACCGATGGCAACGACGGTGACAATGGAAATGCCGCGAAAGATGGTTTCCATGTTTGCCATCGACTTGAATGGCGGCTGGGCAATTGAAAAGAAGATAAGCAGGAGGACAATGGTCAACAGCGTTCCCCATTTGCTCAAAAAATCTAACACTATCGCCCCAATACCGATTTTACGAACTTTACTTGTCTCAGTCGTGGTTGCACTCATAATTATTGTCCTCCAGCGGAGTAGAAGAGGATTTCTTCTTCGGTTGTTTCTGTGGTTTTTAATACTTTGGCAATTGTGCGGTCATACATCACATAAGTACGGTCGGAAATACCCATAATTTCGGGAATTTCGCTCGACGCATAGATGATGCCTTTGCCGTCGCTTGCCAATTGCCCAATCAGTTCAAAAATATCGTGCTTTGCGCCAATATCGACCCCTTTGGTGGGTTCATCAAAGATGTAAACGTCTGCATCTGTAATCAGCCATTTGCCAACGGCAACTTTTTGTTGATTACCACCAGATAAAAAGGCGACTTTCTGGTCTTCGCTAGGGGTGCGAATACCTAAGTCGGTAATGATTTTTTTGGCGGCAACACGTTCCGATTTCGTATTCACAAAGTCAAATTTATTGGAAAAATTGTTCAGACTGGCAACAGTCAAATTGATATACACTGGCTCTTCGACCAACACGCCCTCTTTGCGCCGCTCTTCGGGAACAAGTGCCAATCCTTGCTTAACGGCCGCATGTGGTGAGGTAATTTTCAGCGGTGCGCCATTCAAAAGAATGTCGCCAGACTCAATTCGCAATGCGCCAAAGATGGTTTTGCATAACTCTGTCTTGCCCGCGCCGACTAATCCCGTCACGCCCACAATTTCGCCTGCGTGTACGGTCAAATCTATATTATGGATGGCACCGTTTGCCTCAGAGAGGTTTTTGATTTCAAAAAGAGTGTCGCCCAAATCAACGGCCGTTTTCGGGTAAGTTTCGTCAAATCGCCGCCCCAACATATGCTCGATGATCTCTTTTTGGGTGAAGGTGTCGGTCGGTTGCTCAGCAACTTTCTCACCATCGCGCAAAATCGTCACCCTGTCGCAAATTTCAAAAATCTCAGGCAGGCGATGGGAGATGAAGATAATGCCGACATTCTGATTTTGCGCCAGATCGCGCATGAGTTCAAAAAGTTCGTCTGTTTCGGTCTGGCTCAGGGGAGCGGTCGGCTCATCGAGAATGATGAAGCGGCTGTTGCCTGCCAATGCCCGCGCTACCAATATGCGCTGCTTGTCGGCCAGCGACACATCTTCCACCAGCGTGCGTACATCTAAATCTAAATTCACGCGCTCCAAATACTCTTTGGCGGCGGCACGAATGTCCTTCCATTTTACAAATTGCTTGCGCCCCATGTCGTTGACAAGGGCATCGAGCATGATGTTTTCGGCGACGCTCAAATAGGGAATAAGCGCGGTGTCTACTTCTTGATAGACGACGGCTACGCCGAGTTTGATCGCGTCACGGGGGGTTTGGATGGAAACGGCCGTTTTATCAAATTCAATCGTTCCCGTGTAATGGTCGTACACGCCGCCCAACACCTTCATCAGCGTGGACTTCCCCGCCCCATTAGCTCCAATTAGTGCGTGAATCGTGCCGCTTTCAATCTTGAAATCGACATCCGTCAACGCTTTCACGCCCGGAAACTCGATTGAGATACCCTTCATCTCGATATTATGCTTTTGATGTGAGTCCATGAGGATACCCTCTACAAGTGGCAAGTGTGCAAGTTACAAGTGGCAAGTGTGCAAATCTACTTGCTGCTTGCTACTTGCCACTTGCTACTTGCCACTTGCTGCTTATTTATTCATTAAGGGCGCGTAAAGCGTCCATCCATGCTTGATTGAAAGCGTCAGATTCGCCCCAACCAGGAACAACCTCGCCCAAGTTGAGCATTGTTGTTTCTTCAGTCAGGTCGGTGGCTTTAACCAAACGTGCTTCTAAGTCATAGTTGTCGGGAGTTTCGTCGCCGGCTAATTGCATTGCCAACAAGCGCATGTCCATGATACCGATCAAACCAGGATCAACGGCCGCTGTGGACAACCATACGCTGTCTTCCTCGCGCATCAGGTTCATGTCCTGATTGGAAAGGTCGATGGAAATAAGGGCGATGTCGTCACGGCCAGCATCTTTCAAAGCGGTGTACGCGCCTTTCGCCATTTCGTCCCATGAACCCCAGATTGCGTCGATTGTTCCTTCTGGGTATTTGGCTAACAATGCGCCAATTTTGGTGGATATGTCGCCTTGCACATCTTGGAAATTCGTCGGGCCGACAACTTCCAATGTTTCCAGCAATCCAGCCGCTTCCATTGGTGCGTAGATGGTCTCACGACGATCTAGCGGCGGAACGCCAGGTCCCCACCATAATTTAATGATGCGTGCTGCTTCGCCTTCTTCTTTCAAGGCAACGATTTCATTCAATGACAGTTCGGCCAATTGGAAATCATCTTGGAATGTTGTCGTAATGGAGGGCAATGTTTCGCCATCTTTTTCGATAACGGTGTCGAAGGTGACAACCTGAATGCCAGCATCAATCGCTGGTTGAAGCATATCGTAGGAGTAGTCGCCTTTACCATGCGAAATGATTAAGCCGTCATATCCTTTAATAATCGCTTGGGCGACTAATTCTTGGAATTTAGCATCGTCATTATCAGCGATGAAGGTGTCTACAACGAAGCCAAAGGATTCGCCTTCGGTGCGTGCGCCATCGAGGAACTGTTTGGTGTGATCATCGGAGGGCAAGTTACGGATAACTGCGATTTCCAATGGCTCTTCGCCTTGAAAAATTTCGGGAATATCGGCCGATGCTTCTTCAACAACGGCTTCTTCTGCGGGTGCTTCAGCTTCAGGAGCAGCTTCACCAGTGTCAACTTCCAAAGCCTCGCCGCCATTGGCAACGCGCAGGATGTTCATCCATTCTTGATTAAAGGCGTTAGATTCGCCCCAACCAGGAACAACTTCGCCCAAATTGAGCATGGTTGTTTCTTCAGTCAGGTCGGTAGCTTTAACCAAGCGTGCTTCTAAGTCATAGTTGTCGGGAGTTTCGTCGCCAGCAATCTGCATTGCTAACAAGCGCATGTCCATGATACCGATGAGACCGGGATCAACGGCCGCTGTGGACAACCATACGCTGTCTTCTTCACGCATCAGGTTCATGTCCTGATTGGAAAGGTCGATGGAAATAAGGGCGATGTCGTCACGGCCAGCATCTTTCAAAGCGGTGTACGCGCCTTTCGCCATTTCGTCCCATGAACCCCAGATTGCGTCGATTGTTCCTTCTGGGTATTTGGCTAACAATGCGCCAATTTTGGTGGATATGTCGCCTTGCACATCTTGGAAATTCGTCGGGCCGACAACTTCCAATGTTTCCAGCAATCCAGCCGCTTCCATTGGTGCGTAGATGGTCTCACGACGATCTAGCGGCGGAACGCCAGGTCCCCACCATAATTTAATGATGCGTGCTGCTTCGCCTTCTTCTTTCAAGGCAACGATTTCATTCAATGACAGTTCGGCCAATTGGAAATCATCTTGGAATGTTGTCGTAATGGAGGGCAATGTTTCGCCATCTTTTTCGATAACGGTGTCGAAGGTGACAACCTGAATGCCAGCATCAATCGCTGGTTGAAGCATATCGTAGGAGTAGTCGCCTTTACCATGCGAAATGATTAAGCCGTCATATCCTTTAATAATCGCTTGGGCGACTAATTCTTGGAATTTAGCATCGTCATTATCAGCGATGAAGGTGTCTACAACGAAGCCAAAGGATTCGCCTTCGGTGCGTGCGCCATCGAGGAACTGTTTGGTGTGATCATCGGAGGGCAAGTTACGGATAACTGCGATTTCCAATGGCTCTTCGCCTTTGAGTGCGTCGGGAACGCCAGCCAATGGGTCAACTTCTTCAGCAGGTGCGGCTTCTTCAGCAGCTGCTTCTTCTGCGGCTGGTGCTTCAACTTCAGCGGCCGTTTCGGCTGCATCGTCAGCAGTATCGGCTGCGGGTTCTTCATCGCCACCACAGGCGACCAAAACCAACATCAGCGCCATCAATAAAACGAACATATTCTTGTACAAACTTTTCATGTCTCTTCTCCTTTAATGAGATTAAAAATCTGAACTGGGTTTTTCCAGTTCATAAAGTGATTAAAACGGCCGTTTTGCCGTTGTAAACTAAACTATTTATCCGCAGATTACTACAAGGTTTTCTGGATAATTGCTTTCCAGATTTTGTCCTCGTTTTTGGTCGCTGTCGGTAACATCCGCAGGGAAACGATGATGTAAAGCGCGTCTACAATCGTCATTTGGGCGATGCGGGAGGCGATGGATTCAGCGCGTGTCTCCTGCGAGACGGCCAACAAGGTAACATCAGCTAATTTTGTGAGGGGGGATTCTGCATTGCCGGTGATAACGATGGCTTTCGCGCCATTTCTTCGTGCTTCTTCCATCGTTAATACGGGGTCGGTTGAACTGCCCGATTGGGAGATGGCGATCATCAGCGTGCCGGGTTCAACGAGCGACGCTTCCATCAGTTGCAGATAAGAATCAGTCTGAACGTGACAGTTCAAGCCCAAGCGGAAGAATTTATTGTACGCTTCATGGGCGATGGGGTTAGATGTGCCAACACCGATAATGAAAATCCGCTCTGATGCGATAATCAGGTCTACCGCATTATTGAGGGCATCCTTGTCCAATACCTCAAGCGTGTCTTGCAAGGTTTGAATGTGGGAGAGGAAAACTTTGTGGGCGATGGTGGCGTTGTCGTCATCTTCGGCGATGTCATCGTGGATGATTTGGGTGGGGTTGGCTAAGTCGCGGG
>CAYSDT010000072.1:7110-10042 GCA_964429835.1 uncultured Ardenticatenaceae bacterium
TCATCTTCGGCGATGTCATCGTGGATGATTTGGGTGGGGTTGGCTAAGTCGCGGGCGATGGAGAATTTCAAATCCATGTAGCCCCTGAACCCGGCCGCACGGCAAAAGCGGAGTACGGTGGTGTCGCTTACGCCACATTCGTGGGCGACCTGTGCCATTGAGGAGTGGATGAGTTCTTCGGGGTGTTGCAGAATCCAGTCGGCGGCCTGACGCTCAGCGGTTGCCAAGCTGGGCAACTTGCTGCGAATGCGGGCTAATGAGTTGACGTTGTCTGCAAATGTATTCACGGGGTATTTTTTGCTTCGTTTATGTAGTGGTACAACCACATATTATATCTTTATGAATTGTTACCACATCATAATGCAGTGATGGGATCGTGTCAAGGGCAGTTTGGGGAGGGGATTGGGAGGATTGGGCTGGATTGGGGTGCATAAATAAAAAATGGCATGGTTCAAACTGGAGAAAATCATCTTTACAGTTGTTATGGGATTGGGCGACCATAAAGGTCGCCCTTGAAGTGTAAAGATCATTTCGCGTAAAATGAACCATGTCCCAAAAATGGCTCAACCTTGGCGATTGAACCACTCTGAATATGGGAAAAACGGCCGTTTTCACCGCTCTTTAACCGTCAAAACAACAGAAAATCAATATCTGTTATTCAGCACATCACATCATATGCTATACTGATAGAAGCAAATCAAAATATACCATCATCGTAGGTCAAGTTTTCAAACTTGACCGTGCATTTACACAGGAGCTTATTATGTCAAATAGAATTCATGCACTCAAAAACAGTATCTTATTATTGGTTGTCCTAATCATTATATCCGCTTGTAACATCGGCGGTCTCACCACAGAGCAGTCGGTAGCCTTAACGGTGGCTGCTGGAAATGTGCCGCCAACTCTGTCTATTGATGAAATTGTGGCACAAACGGTAGCCGCTTCAGTACCAATCGCGGCAACGGAGTCGGGTGTTACTGACCCCAATTCGGCCGTACAACCCACTCAACCAGCCGCCAATCCTGGTCAGCCAGCCTCACCTACTCAACCAGCCTCGCCTACTCAACCAGCCGACAATTCTAATCAACCCGCTCAGCCAACCGTCAATCCAAATCCAACAAGCGGAACGCCGCAAGTGCGTGCCAATCTCAATTCTAATGTACGCAACGGGCCGGGCATCAATTATCGTATTATCAGTTCCCTGTCAACTGGTTCTGCGGCCACTGTTATTGCCAAAAGTACAGATGGTGGTTGGTTTTTGATTGAATTGCCCGGCGGCTCAAGGGGATGGATAGCAGATTCAGTAACCGATCCTGTCAATGCGGCCGACATGGCAAAGGTTCAAGTCGCAGTAACCATTCCCCCCTCACCAACACCAACGGCAACAGCGACACCCACACCGACAGCAACGGCAACACCAACGGAAACACCAACGGCAACACCAACAATAACAGCTACACCATCAACTGTGGTCATCACGACCGTCAATAATGACGCAGAAACCATTTGCTTCTTATATATTGCCCTATCCAGCAGCCCAGATTGGGGAGCAGATCGACTGGGAAACGGCACATTGATGACAGGGATGGAAATATCAAGCAATTTTGCTCGAGAGACGTATGATTTTCGGGCAGCCGATTGCCTTGACAATACGATTGCAAGTCAATACGGGGTGACCATCGACAATGATTATACATGGACGATTCCATAAGGTTCTGAATCGCGGCAAAACTTGAATTTCAATCAAGGTACAGGGGAGGCATGAGGGGTGTGCAATCTCCGAGAAACAGGAGACTGATACGGGCAAAAAATGGTAGAAGTCACGCTATGGGAATTGAGAATGGGGAGGATTGTGATGGAATCAGCCAATTCTGCGTCCAGCCAGCGGCGTATCCTTTGCAATTACGAGGCAGAATACGCCTATCTCGTCGGTGAAGTTGTTGCCGAAGTATAAATAATGAAACAGAGTGCTTCAATCTTGAAGATTGAAGCACTTTTTTTTTGGATAAACGGCCGTTTTTACCTAAAGTCATGCGCGGGAGAACCGATCTTATGCCGCCTAACCTACGGTTAACCCGCCGAAAAACGCTTTGATAAACATCAAAATCTCGTTTTCAACGGATTGGCGGGGAGAATGGAAATGGGATGGGGATAACTGGTTATGTAGGGGGGAGTGGTGAGAAACGGCCGTTTACCATGTGACTAAACTTGCTTAAAATATGGGTGAAATGGTTGAACGATTACACAATATCATCCAGCGTTATATTTAATGCTGAGGCGATGCGCTTTAGTACGTCAGCCGAACCGTTACGGCTGCCCGATTCAATTTGGGACAGGTACGATTTGCTGATACCTGCTTGATCGGCTACGGTCTGCATCGTTACACCGCGATAATTGCGCCATATTTTGATGGGGTAATCGCTGAATACCAACTCGCGCATCATATCAGCGGGGATGGCTTCGTCCGTTCCCGCATCAAGTTGATGGCGCACTTTACGGGCTGCAATACCGTCCTCTATATCTTCTATTTTATCTAAAAGAGTAAGGTACGCTTTGTAGGGAATCACAGCAAAAGTGGGACGGCCGTTACTTTCAAGAATTTGTACTGTCATCTGTACGCATCTCCACGAGGTTTGATCTTTAATACCAAAATAATCAACTGATTATCTTGAATTTCGTAAATTACACGCCAATCGCCCACGCGCAAACGGTGGTATGGCGTGCCGATCACAGGGGTTACATTATTGTGTTGAGCATACGGATCAAGAGCGAGCGCGTTCACTTTATCGAGCAGCCGATTTACCAGATTGCGCGGCAATCGGCGAAGGGTTTTGCGTGTCGCTTTACTATATTCAACCGTATACATACCATAATGATACTCATTTGTTTGCTATTTGCAAACAATCGGGTTTGGCGTTGGAAAACGGCCGTT
>CAYSDT010000073.1:0-9983 GCA_964429835.1 uncultured Ardenticatenaceae bacterium
TAATTAGAAATTTATCGGTATCTTCTCAGTATTTCGGGGAGACCTGACAGGTTTTACGAAGATACTCGTGTAAAATAAGAGGTCTTGATGAAACCTGTCAGGTCTTTACCCCAAGTTATTGAGATGTTACATTTATCGTTATATTTCCCATCGCTTGCAGATGTCGCTAGTTGTATCAGCAACTGTACATAAATCAATGTTACTGCCATTTACATCAGAGCAATTGCATCTTTACACAAAGACGCTGATATGGGTGAACGCTGATAGAAAAACATATTTTTTATCAGCGTTCACCCATATCAGCATCAAACACCATTAACGATGTAACCCGCTTTCATCGCTTTGTGTTATTATCTTCGACCTTTCTAAAACGTAATGATTATGAAGAGTCAACAAATTATGAGCGAACAAGAATATATCACCGTACAAGAGGCATTAACGGCCGTTCTCAATAACGTCTCCGTGCTGCCCGCCGAAACCGTGCCGCTGATGGACGCGCTGGGGCGCATACTCGCCCAAGATGTCATCGCGCAAGACAGCTTGCCTCCTTTCTCCAATTCGTCGATGGATGGGTACGCTGTCCGCAGTACCGATGTGGCAACGGCAAGTAAAGAATCGTCTGTCAGTTTGCGCGTGGTGGCTGATATTGCAGCAGGGCATGTGTTGAAAACGGCCGTTTCCCCCCATTGCGCCGCCCGCATCATGACGGGCGCACCGCTGCCCGACGGCACAGATGCCGTCGTCCCCGTAGAAGACACAAACGAATCGTGGCGCGACCGAGACCGTCCTTTACCCGAATTTGTGGAGATTTACAGCACGGTAAAGGCGGGCGATTATGTGCGCCATCCGGGCGAGGATATTGTGGCAGGAACGGCCGTTTTACAATCAGGCCATCAACTGCGCCCACAAGAAATTGGCGTACTCGCTTCGCTGGGTGTCAGCAAAGTACAAGTTGTACGCCGCCCGCGCGTCGGCATTTTGGCAACGGGCGATGAGTTAATCGCCGTTGATCAACCGTTACAGCCCGGAAAAATCCGTAACAGTAATGGCTACACGCAGACTGCCCAAATCATCGCGTTGGGGGCAATTCCTGTGCCGCTGGGCGTAGCCGCCGACACCGAAGAAGATGTGCGCGCAAAATTACAAGCAGGGCTGGATGCGGATGTTGATTTGTTTGTCAGTTCAGCAGGTGTCTCGTTGGGGGCGTATGATGTGGTCAAGGCGGTGTTAGAAGAAGGTGGCGAAACTTCGTTTTGGCGGGTGCGAATGCGGCCGGGTAAGCCGTTGGCACACGGCCGTTATCAAAGTGTGCCGTATTTAGGATTGCCGGGCAATCCCGTCTCGGCGATGGTTTCGTTTGAACGGTTTGCACGGGCGGCGATTTTGAAGATGGGTGGGCATACGAGGTTAGAACGGCCGTTAATCCCCATCACCCTGCAAGACGACATTAATTCAGATGGTCGTGAAAGCTACATCCGTGCCATCGTTAAACGCACAACCGACGGCTACATCGGCACAACCACTGGCGGACAAGGGTCGCATATGATGACCTCCCTCGTCAAGGCCAACGCCCTGCTCATCGTCCCCGAAGGGGTTAAAACGGTACTTGCTGGTGAAACATTAATGGCGTGGATGCTGGATTGGCCTGAGCATGTTTTCTAAAAGACAAAAATGAGATTGAGAGATTAGGGGATTGCCCCCCACCCTAACCCTCCCCCTTTGGGAGAGGGCTGGGGTGAGGGCAAAACTAAAAACAAAAAACGCCCAGATTATTAGCTAATCTGGGCGTTTTGTTTAAGCGTTAGACAAAGCCAACGTTATTTTTTATCAGTTTCGGGGGCTTGATCAAGCGTCCGTGACATGATGTCCGCTTGTTGCTTGCGTGATCTTTCCTTACGACGACGACCGCGTTTCTTCTTTTTGGGCGGCGCAATTGCATCAATCGCTTCATTACCCATCGCTGAACGAAGGGCAACTTCCATCGCGGTTGGCAACTGTTCTTCACCATCCTGATAGTCGGAAACGAAAACCTCAGCGGTTTTCTTTTCATTCCGTTTTCTGTCTTTCCGTTTTTTCTGGTATGTACCGCTTTTGCTGGTATCCAGTGTACGGTTGATGGATTCGGTCAGTTCTGGTTTTTCTTGCAACGCTTTGATGCTTAAATCAATGCGGCGTTTGCGTTTGCTAAAGCCCAAAACCTGAACTTTTACCTCATCACCGACGCTGTACAGTTCACTTGGAAGTTTGACATAGTTATGGCTGAGTTCGCTAATATGCACCAAGCCTTCGCGCTCGGCACCGATGTTTACGAAAGCACCATACGCTTCCAAACGGGAAATTTTACCTGTATATTTATTCCCAATTTTCAGATCGCGCCAATCGACAGCCAATGGCTCAATCATGGAAAGCATAACTTGTCCACGATCCAGATCGACTTTCTTCACCCATACGTTAATCTCTTGACCAACTTTAAGGGCATCAGAAACACGGTTGACGTGTTTTGTACCAATTTGGGAAATATGAATAAGGGCGTTTGTACCAATGCCGATATTTACAAATGCACCATACAGTTCAAGGCGGGTAACAACCCCGTTTAGCTTCATTTTAGGAGCTAAATCCTTGATGCTGGTGGGGACGGCAACGGCTTCGACTGTCTCTTCTTCGGGAGCGGCTTCTACTGCTTCCGCTGTTGCTTCTTCTGTAGCTACGTCTTCTGTAGCCACTTCCGCCACGACCTCTGTCGCAACTTCTTCCACTACTTCTTCTTTCACGGCTGTTTCTTCCGGGGAAACCTCCGCCGGTGTTTCGGTTACTGGCATTTCTTCCGGCGCAACGTCAACCGGTGTTTTTGCTATTTCTTCGCTCATAATTTGACTTCTCCTGAATAGGGTCATGTTGTATCTGCGCTCCAGACCGATGACAGATTCAACTTCCTAAATGGGGAGACTGTGATTTGGGGGATAGAGGGTAGATATTTTTTGTTAAGACAGTCGAGGATTATAGCCGTTGAATAATGAATGTCAAATTTTTTGACATGGGAAATTAGTCAAGCAAAACGGCCGTTTATCTCACATTCGTGCGGGTATTTTCTTGAATAAACTGGGTTTCTCTAGTACCATGCCCTCTAATATGGATACCTGCCTACGCAGGTATGACAATCACAGGTATTTGTTAATCAAGGAAGAAGAGGGAAACGTGTTTGAGTTTGAAATTAATCAACAGTATGCAAATCGAAACGGCCGTTATACAGTCATCGCCACCGTTGGCGACAAAATCCATGTGCGCTACGACGATGGCAAAGAAGCCCATCTGAAAACGAGTATTCAGGCACGCATCTGGAATAATATGAGCATTGAGCAGCAGATGAGCGTGGGCGGACGGAACAAGCAGGCAGATACCACCCATGAGTCGGCATTAGCTGATGACGAACAGCCGATTGGCTACTACATTAAAATCATCAACGCCCCATCGCTGGATGAGTTTGATTTTCCCGGCTGGGCAGATAGTGTGCTGATGGTTCCTGATGAAACGCAGGCGGCGACCATCAAACCCGATGATCGGGTGCTGATTTATGTACTGAACGCAGAAAATTTCGTCGCCAGCGTCACCATCATTGGTGAGGCGAAGATGGAAAACCCGAAAGTTTATTTTTACACAACGGCCGTTTCTTGGGAAACGGCCGTTTCCACACTCCCCTTCTTCCCCATCGAAGTAGATGCCGTCGCCCGTAATTTGATGGATGGAATCGCTTGCACCGCCATCGGGCTGGACAAACTGACCGATTTCAATAAACAAGTAGAAGGAAAATCCATCATCGCCGAGTCGTTGATAAAAATCAATGAGAACGATTTTGAAAGCATCGCCGAACTGCTGCTGGAATTGGGCGAAGATGATGATGAAGAGGACGATTACGAACCCATCAATGATGATGACGACGACGAAAAACAAGACATTGACGAAGTGTAACCATTCAACCCCCTCATTCCACGTTCTGCATCGAGTGGACGCAGAGCGTCCAGACCACATTCCCACGCAGAGCGTAGGAATGAGATGAGGGGACGAAGAAGCTGAGGAAATTAACGCATAATGACAAATTCTAAACCCGAACATATTCTAATTGGAGTCGCGTGGCCGTATGCCAACGCCGACATCCATCAAGGCAACGTCACTGGCTCGTATCTGCCCGCTGATATTTACGCCCGGTTCCATCGCTTAAAAGGAAATAAGGTGTTGATGGTTTCAGGCAGCGACAGTCACGGCACGCCTGTCACCGTCGCCGCTGAAAAGGAAGGGGTGACGATTACCGCCATTTTTGAGCGGTATCACGGCCGTTTTATGGACGTGTTTGAAGGGCTGGGGCTGACCTACGACCTGTTCACCCATACCGACACCGAAAACCATCACAAAGTGTCGCAAGACCTTTTCACCGCCCTGCTGGACAACGGCTACATGTACCCCAAAGTGACCAAGCAGATGTATTCTGCCAGCGCCGACCGCTTTTTGCCCGACCGTTATGTGGAAGGCACCTGCCCAAAATGCGGCTACACGGGCGCACGGGGCGACCAGTGCGACAATTGCAACACCTTGTTCGACAGCGCATCTGAATTAGTCGATCCTCGCAGTGCAACTGATAGCAGCGAACTGGAACTACGCGACACCGAACATTATTTCATCGATCTGCCCGCCATCGCCGATGCAGGGCTGAAAGAGTGGGTTTCGGAAGACAAGTCCTATTGGCGGTCGCAGGTGTTGAATTTCATCCGTAATTTAATTCTGGAAGAGGGGCTGATTGGCCGCGCTGTGACCCGTGACATGAGCTGGGGCATCCCCGCCCCTGTCGAGGGATATGAGAAAAAAGTGCTGTACGTCTGGTTCGAGGCGGTGATTGGGTATCTGTCGGCCAGCATCGAATGGGCGCACAATCGCGGCACACCCGACGCATGGAAGGCGTGGTGGTATGAGCCAGCACGCACCTTTTATTTTGTCGGCAAAGATAACATCCCGTTTCACGCCATCTTTTGGCCGGCGCAATTGATGGGCGCAAAACGGCTGTACGAAAGCGACGAAAGCAAATCGCTGAACCTGCCCTACGACGTGCCAGCCAACCAGTTTATGAATATGGAAGGGAAGAAAATCAGCGGCAGTCGCAATTGGGGCGTGTGGATGTTGGACGCGCTCCAGCGATACGATCCTGACCCGTTGCGCTACTATTTAACGGCCGTTATGCCCGAAAGCCGCGACAGTGATTGGGCGTGGCAAGGGTTTGTTGACCGCAACAACAGCGAACTCGTCGGCAATTGGGGCAATTTGGTCAATCGCGTGTTGAACATGACCAAGCGGTACTTCAAAGGCGTTATGCCCGATCCAGGGGCGATGGGTGACGTGGACAACGAACTCTTGGCGGCGATTGATACCGGCATGGAGACGGTCAGCGACTTCTACGATGGCTGCCATTTCCGCGCCGCGACGCAGGAAGCGTTACGTCTCTCGTCACTGGTGAACCAATATCTGGAGCAGACCAGCCCGTGGACGACGGCCAAAACGGACATGGAAGCGACGGGTCGCTCGCTGTACACCGCCATTCAAGCGATAAGCGCATTGAAGGTGATGTGGGCGCCTGTCATCCCGTTCAGCAGTCAACAACTGCATGAAATGCTGGGTGAAGATGGGCAACTGTTCGGCACGCAACAGCGGGAAACATATGAAGAAAGCACACGCTCCCATGTGGGGCTGACGTATGATGGAAAAACGGCCGTTGGTGAGTGGACACGCTCCATCATCCCCGTTGGGCGGCAATTGCCGAAACCGAAACCACTATTTAAGCGACTGGAAACGGCCGTTGTGCAAGAAGAGATGGACAGATTAAAAGTAGCAAGTAACAAGTAACAAGTGGCAAGTAACATGCAAACGACTTGCAACTTGTTACTTGCAACTTGCCACTCAGAAAATTATGACTGTAGACGACAAAAAAGTAATTTATTCCATGAATCGGGTGGGAAAATTGATTCCCCCGAACACAAAAATTCTGCGCGACATATCGCTGTCGTATTTTTACGGCGCGAAAATTGGCGTGCTGGGGCTGAACGGCTCTGGTAAAAGTACCCTGCTGAAAATTATGGCAGGCATAGACGAAGATTATCTAGGCGAGACGAGCATATCGCCCGGTTACACCATCGGTTATTTGGCGCAAGAGCCGCTGATTGATGAAGAGCGCACCGTGCGCGAAATTGTGGAAGAAGGCGTGCAGGCACAGGTGGACATCCGCACCGCCTACGACGACATCAACGTCAAATTTGGCGAACCCGATGCCGACTTCGACGCACTCATCGCCCAGCAAGCGAAGCTGCAAGATGAGATGGACAGATTGGACATCTGGAACTTGGACAGCAAATTGGAATTGGCGATGGATGCGCTGCGAACACCACCGGGAGAAACGGCCGTTTCCGTATTATCTGGTGGTGAACGCCGTCGCGTCGCCCTCTGTCGCTTGCTGTTGCAAGAACCCGACATTTTGCTGCTCGACGAACCGACCAATCATTTGGACGCGGAATCCGTCGCTTGGTTGGAGCGGCATTTGCAGGGGTACGCGGGGACGGTAATCGCCGTCACCCATGACCGCTACTTTTTAGACAACGTGGCCGGCTGGATTTTGGAGCTGGATCGCGGCTACGGCATTCCGTGGAAGGGCAACTACTCCTCGTGGCTGGAGCAAAAGCAAGACCGATTGGCGAACGAATCCAAGAAAGAGGATGCGCGGCTGAAAACCATGAAACAAGAGTTGGAATGGCTACGCTTGACTCCTAAAGGCAAACGCGCCAAGTCAAAAGCGCGTATCAATCGGTACAATGAGTTGATGGAGAGCGCGACGGAGCAAGCGAACGAAGAGCGCGAGATTTTCATCCCACCCGGCCCGCGCTTGGGTGATATTGTGGTGACGGCCGAAAACATCGCCAAAGCGTATGGCGAAAATTTGCTGTACGATGATTTAAGTTTCACCATCCCGCCCGGCGCAATTGTGGGCATTATTGGGGCGAATGGTGCGGGTAAAACGACGCTGTTCCGCATGATTACGGGGCAGGAAACGGCCGACAGCGGCACTGTCACCGTCGGGCAGACGGTAGAGTTGGGCTACGTTGACCAAAGCCGCGACACGCTGGACGCTGACAAATCAGTCTGGGAAGAGGTGTCTGGCGGGCAGGAATTTTTGCAGTTGGGGACGCGGAAGATGAATTCACGGGCGTATGTCGGCCGTTTTAATTTTTCTGGCTCTGACCAACAGAAGAAGATCGGCAATTTGTCGGGTGGGGAGCGCAATCGCGTCCATCTGGCGAAGGTGTTGAAGTCGGAATCGAATTTGCTGCTGCTGGATGAGCCGACGAATGATTTGGATGTGAACACATTACGGGCGTTGGAGGAGGCGCTGAACGCTTACGGCGGCTCGGCGATCATCATTTCGCATGATCGGTGGTTCCTTGACCGGGTGGTGACGCATATTTTGGCGTTTGAAGGGGGCAGCGAGGCGCGGTGGTTTATCGGGTCGTACAGTGATTATGAGGAGGAGCGGCGGGCGCGATTGGGTGCGGCGGCGGACAGGCCGCATCGGATTACTTATCGGAAGTTGCGGCGGTAGGGAATAGTTAACAATTAATAATTAACAGCTAACAATTAACGGGGGATCGTTGATTGTTAGCTGTTTTTGTTTTGGGGATGACAACGAATAGGGGAAGGATCGAATTGTAAACGGCCGTTTTCCCCCACCCCTGTTATAATTCTGAGTATGATTGAGGTAAAAACCCAGTAAAGTCATTGTGGCGCGGTCTGGAGACCAGCCACAGCGGCCGAAGAAGACCGCGCTGGAACAGGCACAAAAATGAAAAATCTAAACCAAGATTGGACAACTTTTACGAATAACTTATTATCTCCCCGACCATATTTTCTTAGTCTGGTTGCCAAATTCTCCATTATATTCTCTGTAAATCTCATTCTTTTCATCATAATAACGGGATGCACAAGCACTCCTTTCGAGTCCGATTTATCGAACCCATCATCCGTAGATACGAAGACATTTGACACTAAACCAATGTTTACACCCTCTTCAACCAGCATAACACCCAGTGCAATCGCAACACCTATGAATATCTCAACATTTACACCAGCAACTATGATAGACACACTCACCATTCCTATATCTACACCAGTAGCTACAAAAATACCTATCATTACCATTCCCACACCTCCCAAGTTCGGAGCTTCAGAACAAGTTTTATGGCTTTTTGAAACCAATAATAATTGTCAACTGCCTTGCTGGTGGGGAATCACACCTGGAATAACAAAATGGAATGCGGCTCAGGAATTCATAAGTGTCTTTGATTCTGATGTCTACGAAGCAATCACATCCTCTGGATCAACATATTATGAAACAGGAATACCACTTCCCTCCGAGATGTTTTTAGAAAAATATATGCCATTAAGTTTTTTAGTACGAGATGGCCTTGTAGAAGAAATTATCGCGGATATCCCTATTGATAATCCTCCTCCATACCCTCTTGCCCAGTATACATTACCTATGTTCCTAACCTCTTACGGGCAACCCTCAGAAATCTGGATATTTACTTATGGCTACTCATTTGAGGGTGTTATTCCATTCATTATTGTTTTGTATTACTCGGATCAAGGCATCATAGCCCTGTTTGATGACAATGCTACGATACAAGGAAATTTAGTGATAGGTTGTCCACAAGCAAATTCAGTATCATATCTAAGCCTATGGTGGCCTGAACTAGATTTCACATTTGAGCAAGTGACAAGTGGAACATCTGCATTAAAAAGAAACTATGTATCTCTCGAAGAATCTACGGAATTTGATGTAGAAACTTTCTATGAGATATTTAAAGATCCAAATAACACAGTGTGTATGGAGACACCTGTAGATATATGGCCTTGAAAGATAGGTGATTGGACACGTCATGTCTCAGATCGGCTGCAATGGGTTGGGAATTTGATTTGCGTGAGAAAACGACCATTTGCGTCCGTCGTTTTATGTGAGATTGGGTAAGCGGCCGTTTGCGCCCTTGGTTTTGTGAGGGATTGAAAAACGGCCGTTTTCGTCCTTCGTTTTGCGTGAGATTGGGAAACGGCCGTTTTCGTCCTTTGTTTTGTGAGGGATTGAGAAACGGCCGTTTGCGTTCTTTGTTTTGTGAGGGATGGAAAACGGCCGTTTGCGGTCTTCGTTTTGTGAGAGATTGGGGTAACGGCCGTTTGCGTTCTTTGTTTTGTGAGGGATTGGGGGAAACGGCCGTTTGCGTTCTTCGTTTCGTGAGAGATTGGGGAAACGGCCGTTTGCGGTCTTCGTTTTGTGAGAGATTGGGGAAACGGCCGTTTGCATTCTTCGTTCTGTGAGAGATTGGGAAACGGCCGTTTGCACCCTTCGCTTTGTTGAGAGATTGGAAAACGGCCGTTTGCACCCTTCGCTTTGTTGAGAGATTGGAAAACGGCCGTTTGCGTCCTTCGTTTTGTGAGGGATGGGGTAAACGTCCGTTTGCGTCCTTTGTTTTATGAGAGATTGGAAAACGGCAGTTTGCGTTCTTCTTTTTGTGAGGGATTGGAAACGGCCGTTTGCGCCCATCGTTTTGTGTGGGATGGAAAACGGCCGTTTTTTATAAAGGGACGCTGATATGGAAGAACACAAACATAAAAATCAGCGTTCCCCCGTATCAGCGTCCTTTAAGATTTGGTAAACGGCCGTTTGTAGTTGACTGTTTTCTGTTGGCTGTTGATTGTTTCTTTTTATTTGGGGGAAAACGGCCGTTTGCGTTCTTTGTTTTGTGAGGGATGGGAAACGGCCGTTTGTCACAAAGGAACTCTGATATGGAAGAACGCAAACATAAAAATCAGCGTTCCCCCGTATCAGCGTCCTTTAAGATTGGGGAAACGGCCGTTTGTAGTTGACTGTTTTCTGTTGGCTGTTGATTGTTTCTTTTTAT
>CAYSDT010000074.1:0-8600 GCA_964429835.1 uncultured Ardenticatenaceae bacterium
CACGAGTGTTGCCGATAAACCTGTCAGGTCTCCCCCGAAATATTGAGAAGATACGTTAAATCAGTAAAAAGGAGCTACTCATGAGCATTGTACCCACAACATTTGATCCCGATGACGTGCGCTTTTTCAGCGGACTATCCAACCCAGCGTTAGCTGGTGAAATCGCCGCCCATTTGGGTGTGCCATTGGAGAAAACCAACTTCTCCAAATTCAGCAACGACAATCTATTCATCCAACTAGGCGCGAGCGTGCGCGGCCGTAAAGTGTACATCGTGCAATCGCTCACCACGCCCGTCAGTGACAACCTGCTGAGCCTGCTGATGATGATCGACATCGCCAAAAGCGCGGCGGCGAAGGAGATACACGCCATCATCCCCTACTTTTCCTACGCCCGCTCCGACAAAAAGGACGCGCCGCGCATCTCGATCACCGCCCGCCTTGTGGCTGATTTATTGAAGACGGCGGGCGCAACCCATGTGATGACGATGACGTTACACTCGGCGCAAGTACACGGCTTTTTCAGCATCCCGGCCGATCCCATCACCGCCCGCATGTTGTTTTTGGAATACCTGCAAAAGCGTAATCTTGACCCGCAAATACACGTCGTCGTTTCGCCAGATATGGGACGCGCCGAATCTGCCAGTCGCTTTGCCGATGATTTGGGCTTAAATGTGGCAACTGCCAGCAAAACGCGCATTTCCGACACGGAAGTGAAAATTGGCGGCCTTATCAAGCGGCAAATTGAGGGCTTCAAGCACGCTTTGATATATGATGATGAGATTGCGACGGGCGGCTCGGTGGTGGAATTGAGCAAATATCTCATCGCCAATGGGATCGAAACAGTGACGTTGATTTGCACGCACGGGCTGTTTTTGGGCGGCGCACTGGAACGCATCGCCGCCATCCCGCAGATTAAAGAAATTATTACGACGGACACGGTGCATCGGACGAAGGAAGATACGCCGGGCAACATGCACATCATCTCCGTCGCCGAACCCTTCGCCGAAGCGATTCGTTGCAACTATTTGCACCAGTCGATTGGGCCGTTATTTGACATTTAGATAGAGACCAGACCTGACAGGTTTTATCACGAGACTCATGCAAAACAATGAGTATCAATGAAACCTGTCAGGTCTTCTCAATTGAGGAGATTTATGAGCAATATGAACGATGATTTTACAATGAGCTACATGGATAGCTGCGACAAAATGCCGCTGCTGCTGATTCACGGTTTCCCGCTAGATAGCAGCATGTGGGAGCTTCAATTTCAAGATATGGGCGATGTGACCCGCCTTATCGCCCCTGATTTGCGCGGGCATGGGCTGTCGGAAACGACGGACAAGTACGATATGGGGCAGTTGGCGGCCGATTGTGCGGGACTGCTGGACAGTATGGGCATTCACGTTCCCGTCGTCGTCTGCGGGCTGTCGATGGGCGGCTATGTGGCGCTTGAGTTTTACCGCCGCTACCCTGAGCGGGTGGCGGGGCTGGTTTTGGCTTCCACGCGGGCGGGGGCTGATAGTGCGGATGGGAAAAAGGGGCGGGATGAGATGATAACGGCCGTTTCCAAAGACCCCCAAACCATCGCCAACACCATGCTGCCCAAATTCTTCACCCCAAAAACCATCGCCGAAGACGAGGAACTCGTCGGCTACGTCAACGACATCATGCTCAACAATTCCGCTGAAGGCATGATCAGCGCACTGACCGCCATGAAAGAGCGGGCTGATTCCACCCCGTTGCTGGCTGAAATCGCCGTCCCCACCCTCATCATTCATGGTGAAGAAGATCAACTCATCCCCCTCAGCGAAGCCGAACTGATGCTAAACAGTATCCCCGATGCCGAACTCGCCATCATCGCCGACGCAGCCCATCTGCCCAATCTGGAACAACCCGAACCGTTCAACGATGCCATCATGGACTTCCTCGAAATGTTGACGGGTGACGTGCATGAACACCATGACCATGATTAGGAGATTAGGAGCAGGGGAGATGAGGAGATGAGGAGATCATGTTCTCCCCCGCCCCCCTGCTCCCCTGCTCCCCTGCCATCTTCGTGCTAAAATTGCTTCAATGACAACGCAAAAAATTCGCACCATCTACACCATCAGCCTCGTTTTTCTGGATGCCACCCTCATTGCGGCCGCCTTTGCCTTCGCCTACCAACTCCGCATCCGCATCGACTGGCCGTCCGAATTGATGAACCAAGCCCCATTCATCGACTATATTGGCCTGATGATGGTGCAAATCGCGGCAATCCTCAGCACCTTTTCCTTCTATCGCCTCTACTACATCCCCCGCTCCGCTTCACGGGTTGACCGCCTCTACTCCGTCATCGCTGGCGCAACCGTCGGCACGATGATGGCCGTCGCCATCTCCGTTTTCATCTTCAAAAACGATGATGTCATCCTCGATTACCCCCGCACGATGACGTTATATGCGTGGCTGCTCTCCATCATCTTCATCACAGTGGGGCGGATGGGACACCAGATGATGCGCGAATGGTTACGCGACCATAACATCGGGCGCGACCGTCTACTCATCGTTGGCACGGGCGAAATGGCTGAAATCATCTTACAGCGCGTGATGTGGACACCCCATTTGGGCTACACCCTCGTCGGCATGGTCAGCGACGACGAATACATCACCCGCGATGTCGCTGGCGTAGCGGTGCTGGGCGATATTGACGCGCTCCCCACCCTCATCGCCGACAAAAACATAGATGAAGTCATCATCGCCATGCCCGAAAAAGGGCATCGGGAGACGATGCGCGTCGTCTCCTACTGCGGCGAACGGGGCAACGTCTCCATCAAAATTTTCCCCGATGTGTTTGAACTGGTCACATCGGAAGCAACGATTGATGCGTTGGGCGGCTTGCCGCTGCTTTCCGTGCGCGATTATGCGTTGCGTGGTTACATGCGCTTGTTCAAGCGCATCATCGACCTGTTGGGATCGGGCTTTGGACTGATTGCCCTGTCGCCGATGATGTTATTAACGGCCGTTGCTATCAAATTAGAATCGCCCGGCCCCGTCTTCTTCGTACAAGAGCGCATGGGGTTAGATGGTAAACGATTTTGGATGCTCAAATTCCGCTCCATGCGAAAAGATGCCGAGAAAGATGGGCCAGGCTGGACAGTGGACAACGATCCGCGCCGTACCAAACTGGGCAGTTTCATGCGTAAAGTCGAAATGGACGAACTACCCAATCTCATCAACGTCTTTCTTGGCGAGATGAGCCTCGTCGGGCCGCGCCCTGAGCAAGCCCATTATGTACAGCAATTCCGCCAAACCGTCCCCCGCTACATGGAACGCCACCGCGAAAAAGGGGGCATGACAGGCTGGGCGCAAATCAACGGCTTGCGCGGTGATACCTCCATTGCTGAGCGTACAAAATATGATTTATGGTATTCAGAACATTGGTCTATACTTCTGGATGTGAAGATTATTATCCGTACCGTCTGGCAGATATTTGACCGCAAAAACGAAAACCGCGCCCAAGAAGGCGAACCAGACCCCGACATTATGAGCGATTCCTTCGCCTGATGGTGGCGTTGTAGGGGCGACCCTTGTGGTCGCCCTTATGTGGGCAGGCACAAGGCCACGCCCCTACTATTATTTTGGAGGTAACATTATGAATGCAATCCTATTTCCTTTATTAACCACGTTAGCCATCGCCGTCGCATCTGCATTGACAGATACACTGATGCAAGGCGCGATACAAGGTTTATTCGCAGGCGCATTGGCCGGCGCAATCGTTGTGCCAGCCTTGAATTCGCCAGACACCTCTGGGCGCGGCTTCTTTTTTGGCATCATGCTAACCATCGCCGTTGCTTTATATCAAGTTATTTTTAAGATATTGCCCGTAACTGGCAACTCAGCGGGAACAGCGATGAACGCGACGGTAGGCTCGGTGCTGTTGGTAACAGGAGCTTACATGATCACCGCTTTCTTCATCGGCACAGTCATCGGCTTTCTCACCCTTGTGCCTGGCGATGTCATCAAAGGGGCGGCGATGGGGTTAGTCGTGGGCGCGGCCAGCGGTGCAATTTTGCTCGTCTTGTTGAATCAATTCAACATCGTCATTAACGGCTTCTTCTTTCAAGGATTAGTTGGACTAATCACGGCCGCACTGTTCATGTCCATCACGGGCGGGGCTGATGAAGCGCAAACATTACGGCGAAAGAAGAAAAAGAAGGATCCGTGGTAATCGTTCGTCGAAAACCTTGATCATGTATACACTTGCCCGCGAGGTCGTCAAACGCCTCAATTTACCACTGTAATATCGCTAACTCTTATTAAACAGGTTGGAGATTATATTTTTCACTATAGAAACAGGAGAACAAACAAATGGCCGATGAAATGAAAGAAAAAGAAGAATTAGTAGAAGCAATCAGTGACGTTCACGCCGCTGTTGGCGTTGCCGAAATTGAAGAAGGTACCGAAGAGTTGGTCGAAGCTGTAGAGCTTGGCGATATGAGCCGTGAACTGTTGGCCGAAGGTGCTGCTAATGTGGCACACGGTGTCAATATGGAATTGATGGCTGAACGCGCCGCCATACTCAGCAATGCAATTGGTGATGCTGGTATCGTCGATGTGGCGGAAGGTGCAGAAATGTTGGCTGCTTCCGAAGATTTGGCGGTGCAAAGTGCGCTGGTTGCTTCTGTAAGTGATGCCGATTTGGCAATGGCGATGGACATGGCTGCTATTTCTGGTCAATTGGAAGTTGTCAGCATCGTTGTGGCTGAATTAGAAATGCCCGTCGTCGCCGCCTTCCTCATTGACAAATGTGAAGAGCTGCAAGAGATGGCTGTTGAAACCATCTTCCGTGCAGGGGCAACACGCGCATTAGCAACGGCCGTTTCTGCATCAGGTGCCGACATCGGCGCGTTAGGCGTGAACGAAATGGCTGAAGGATTGACTCGCATGGCTATCTCCGACGAAATGGCGATGGAAAGCATCGACATGGCCGTTGACGGCATCGAATTGACCGCCGAAGGCATGGTCGAAATGGCCGCCGCTGAAGGGTTGCACGAAGCCGCTGACGAAATGGCGGCCGAAGGCATCGCTGAAATGGTTGATGGCGGCGAACAATTGGGCGAAGCGGAAGCGTTTGCCGATGTCACGGATGCGATGGAAGCGTAATAGAGGGTGACAATTGTCACTAAATGATTAAACACATCAAAAACAGGGACACAACAACTGTGTCCCTGTTTTTTTGTTATTAAGAAACAGGAGTTCCTCCATGAGCAATGAAGATATCCGCTGGATTCAGCGATTCAATCATTTTAACGATGCGCTTAATCAGTTGACCAAATTTATTGAAAAAGGAACATTAAGCGAATTAGAAGAACAAGGTCTCATCCAATCGTTTGAATATACCTATGAATTAGCGTGGAAAACGATCAAAGATTATTTTGAGTACCAAGCAGAAACTGATATACGTGGCAGTCGTGATGCTTTTCGGCGAGCTTTCAAATTTGGTCTGATCGAGGATGGCGAAGTATGGATGAAAATGATTAAAAGTAGAATTTTAACCAGTCATACATATAATGAAGAGCTTGCTAACGATGTTGCCAATGATATTGTCAATATCTATTTCTCAGAGTTTGTTACATTTCGGGCAACAATGAACGCATTAAAACAAAAGGAAGAAGAGGAATAGCCTGCATGAAATATGGATTAAGGGAACATGTCGTTGAAAATATAAACGGCGTGTTTGCACAGCATATTGAAGTAAAAAGGGTAACACTCTACGGCTCTCGTGCGAAAGGGAACTACAAAAATGGTTCCGATATTGATCTAACCATGCACGGGGATACTGATTTGACCTTGAATGTTATGTACAAAATCATGACAGAGCTTGATGATCTGCTTTTGCCATACATGATCGATCTATCTATTTTTAGCACCATCGGCGACCCCGATGTGGTTGAGCATATTCAACGTGTAGGTGTTCTATTTTATGAAGCGAAAGCGACAGGGTGACAATTGTCACTAAATAGGTGGACAAATTGCATTAAACGGTCGTTTATACATTAGCCCGCTTGCACACATTCCCCCATCTCTTATAATCATCACACATTAAAAAGTTAAAAAACAGGGACACCAATGGTGTCCCTGTTTTTTTGTTATTTACGGTACTGTAGGGGCGGTTCGCGAACCGCCCCTACAACGCCATCATTCATCAAAGTTAAGGAGCAAAACATGACAGTTGGAACAACCGAGAACCCATTACGAGTCGCCATCATTGGCGCAGGCCCCACCGGCTTTTACGCCGCCGCCCATTTACTCAAACAAAAAGATGTCACCGTACAAGTTGATATGTTTGAAGCATTACCCGCCCCCTTCGGGCTGGTACGCTACGGCGTTGCCCCTGACCACCAAAAAATCAAATCGGTCACGAAGATGTATGACCGCACCGCCAAAAAAGACGATTTTCGCTTCTTCGGCAACGTCCGCATTGGTAAAGACATCAGCGTGGATGAGTTGAAAGGGTATTACCATCAATTGATGTTCACCACTGGCGCACCGACCGACAAACCACTGCGTATTCCCGGCGAAGAGTTGAAAGGCAGCCTGCCCGCAACTGAATTTGTCGCTTGGTACAACGGCCATCCTGATTATGCCGATCACAAATTCGACCTTTCAGGCGACAGTGTTGCCGTTGTCGGCATCGGCAATGTGGCGATGGATGTCGCCCGCATTTTGACCCGCACGACAGAAGAATTAATGGAAACGGATATTGCCGATTACGCTTTGGAAGCGTTGAAAGAGAGCAAAATCAAAAATGTGTACGTTCTCGGACGGCGCGGCCCCGCACAAGCGGCGTTCACCACCACCGAAATCAAAGAGTTGGGCGAAATGCAGGATGCAGATTGCTACGTCCGCCCCGACGAAGCGGAACTTGATCCGTTGAGCGCGGCCGATTTGGAAAAAAGCGGCGACCGTAAAGAAAAACGCAAAGTGGAAGTCATCCAATCGTATGCAGGCGCAGAACCGACAGGCAAATCAAAGAAATTGACGGTGCGCTTCTTGGTTTCACCGACGGAATTGATTGGGGATGAAAACGGCCGTGTTAAAACGATGAAATTGGTCAAAAACGAACTATATCTGACCGACAATGGCACGATGCGCCCCCGCGCCACCGACATTGTGGAAGACATCCCCGTTGACATCGTGTTCCGCTCCATCGGCTATCGCGGTGTGAAAATTGAAGGCGTGCCGTTCTACGACGCATGGGGTGTCAACCTCAACGAAGAAGGGCGATTGCTGGATGAAGAGACGAAAGTACCCGTCGTCGGCATGTACACGGGCGGCTGGATCAAACGCGGCCCATCGGGCGTGATTGGCACGAATAAACCCGACGCGGTGGAGACGGTTACGCATATGTTGACCGACCTCGCGGCTGGCAAAATTTTGCAACCCGCCAATCCCACCGTTGACGCGGCCATCGCCTTTGTGGGCGAGAAAAAAGCCGATTATTTCACCTACGATGATTGGTTGAAATTGGATGCGATGGAATTGGAAAATGGCAAAACTGCTGGTCGCCCGCGCGTCAAATTCACGAATGTGGATGTGATGAAAGAAGCGGTAGGGAAATAAGTTAGAGTGCAGAGATAGAGATAGAGGGATCGGATAACAAACACCAATTGCTTTGCCATCTGATCCCCTCTATCTCTGTCTCTATCTCTACACTTTATGAAAATAATCATCTACACCGACGGCGGCGCAGACCCTAATCCTGGGATTGGGGGATGGGCGGCCGTTTTGCTTTCTGGCGAGCATGAGAAGCGGATCAGGGGCAATGCTCCCCAAACGACGAATAATCGGATGGAGTTGACGGCCGCTATTGAGGCGTTGCGGGCATTAAAACGGCCGTCTTCCGTCACCCTGCACACCGATTCCCAATACCTGCGGCGCGGCATTACCGAGTGGATTGTGGGTTGGCAGAAAAAGGGATGGAAAAACAGTCAGGGCAAGCCCGTGCAGAATGCTGATTTGTGGAAGTCGTTGTTGCCGCTGACGACCCATCACGACATTGAGTGGGTGTGGGTGAAAGGCCACGCGGGCAATCGTTGGAACGATGTGGTTGACCGCATGGCGCGGCAAGCGCGACTAGACATCACTCCTGCGGCCATTACTGATGAAACTGTGCCAAAACTGTACACCCGTTGCTCGTGCAAGGGCAATCCAGGTCCGGGCGGCTGGGGCGCGGTGCTGAAAACGGTCGATGGCAACGATGGCGAAATGAGCGGCGGTGAAGCACGAACAACCAATAATCGGATGGAATTAACGGCCGTTATTGAAGGTCTTCTCCTCGTTCCCGCCGGGCAAAGCGTACAAGTTTACACCACCTCAGATTACCTCTTTCAAGGGGCGACCAAATGGATCAACGGCTGGCGCAAACGCGGCTGGGTCAAAGGGGACGGCAAACCCGTCGCCAATGGCGATCTGTGGCAAGCCCTCGACCAATTGATGCGCGAATACGCCATCCAATGGATCAACGCCAAAGGAACAACGCACGTTGGTCTGGATGAAGCCGCCATCTTAGCCGTAACTGCAAGCGGAAAATAATGAACTAATTCGGAGTAGAGGCTTCA
>CAYSDT010000074.1:8700-9942 GCA_964429835.1 uncultured Ardenticatenaceae bacterium
CTTCACACGCGACCGGCTGAAGCCTCTACTCCTTTTCTGAATAATGAATAATGAATTGGGAATAATGAATAATGAACGGAGGCGTACACTTCATTATTCATTATTAAAAATTCATTATTCATTATTTCTTTTCTTTCTTTTATTCTTCCTAACCCCCTCCCCACCCCCAACAATTGAAGCAGGGCCGCAACAGATTGTGTATTCCGCACATCCCATCGTGGGGGTGCATACGCGGCTGGCGGATGAGGTGGAGGAGTGGAAAATCAAGCGCAGTTTGCAGTTGGTGCGTGAAATGGGGGCGACGAGCATCGTCGAATTTTTCCCGTGGGCGTATTACCAGAGCGCAAACGGCGACATTGATTGGACGCACCCCGACATGGTGATGAAACATGCGCGGGCGCAAGGGCTGACCGTCATCGCCCGCATGGGATTGACCCCCGACTGGGCGCGCCCGCCCGACACCCCGCTCACCTATCTTGCCCCCGACGCTTACGCTGATTATGCGGCGTTTACGGCCGTTTTTGCCGAGCGGTATCAGGATGATGTAAGCGCAATCATCATCGGCAATGAGCCGAACTTGAGTTATGAGTGGGGGTACAGGGAAACTGTGCCGCAAGATTATGTTGAGTTATTAACGGCCGTTTATCCCCAAGTGAAAGCCGTCGCCCCCGACATGCTGGTGCTGGGCGGCGCACTGGCCCCGACGCTGGAGCCAGTCGAATCGGCGTGGGGAACGGACGATCTCATCTATTTGCGCGAACTGTACGAAGCGGGGGCGATGGCGTATTGGGACGGGCTGGCCGTCCACAGTTACGGGCGCACGTTTCCGCCAGATACGGAACCATCGCCCGATGTAATCAACTTTCGGCGGGTCGAACTGTTGCGCGAAATCATGGTTGAATTTGGGGATGAGGAGCGCGATATGTACATCACGGAGATGGGCTGGAACGACCATCCGCGCTGGACGCAGGCGGTGCGACCGTCAGCGCGGATGCAGTATACGCTGGATGCGTTTGACTTGGCGGAGGGATGGGATTTTGTGGTGGTAACGGCCGTTTGGCAGTTCCGCACCCCCGCGCCGACAAAAAGTTACATGGATTATTACAGCCTCGTCACCCCTGAATTTGTGAATAAGCCGATTTATGAGGCGATTAAGGGGTACACAAATAATGAATAATGAAGTTTTAATAATGAATTGTGAAGTGTGTGCTGTCATTCATTATTAATTGTTTTCCACATTGC
>CAYSDT010000075.1:0-9867 GCA_964429835.1 uncultured Ardenticatenaceae bacterium
GCCGTCGCCCGCCCTGATGACACGTTGGAAACGTTGAGCGAAAAGGTGGAATTGGCAGCCATAATCGGCAGTATTCAAGGGATGGCGACCCATTTTCCCGGCTTACGGCCGCAATGGAAACAAAATTGTGTCGAAGAGCGGCTGTTGGGCGTGGATTTGAACGGGCAGATGGACAGCCCCGCCGCCCAAGACCCAGATATTCAATCGGCATTACGCGAGGTGGTAATCAACACTAATCGGGAGATGGCGGCGTTGTTAGACATCAACCAGTCGGCTTCGACGACATGCGTGAAGCCGTCGGGTAACTCGTCGCAACTGTTGAACTCGTCGTCTGGGCTTCATGCGCGATGGGCTCCGTATTATGTGCGGAACATTCGGGTCAGCACGCATACGCCTGTGTACAAAGTGTTGCGCGACGCGGGCATCCCCATGGATCCCGAAAATGGACAGACGCGGGAGACGGCGACGACGTGGGTGATTCATTTCCCGGTAAAAGCTCCGGAAACGGCCGTTACCCGCAACAGCCGCTCCGCCCTGCAACAGTGTGAGTATTGGCTGCAAAACAAGGTCAACTACACCGAGCATAATCCCAGCGTTACCATCACCTACAACGATGGCGAAGTGCTTGACCTTATCAAATGGATTTGGACAAATCAAGACCTCATCGGCGGGATGGCGTTCTTGCCTTCTTACGACGCGCAATATGACCAAATGCCGTATGCCGAGATCAGCAAAGAAGAGTACGAGCAGTTGGCGGCGAACTTCCCTGTGATTGATTTCTCGAAAATCTATCGGTATGAGGAAGAAGATTTGACAACGGCGGCGCAGGAGTTGGCTTGTCTGGCTGGTGGGTGCGATATTATTTAATCCTTAACGCCATCGGTTAAAACCGATGGCTGATACAAGAAACGCGCTGAAAGCGCGTTCGGATTAGCCCGCTTTTAGCGGGCTTTTTTGTATCAGTCGCCGATTGCCGCCTCTGCCTTCGACAAGCCTCACTGGCCGCTCAGGCGACGGCTTGGTAATCCAGGGCAATTCCAAAGTCAAGCAATGTAGGGGAGGGATGGGCGGGAGAGGTCTCCCTTTTTGAAGAAAGGTCTTCTCTCCCGCCCATCTCGCCCTGAATCCCAATTACCGCGTACACAAATACGCGGTAGATAATGCACAGGGCGAGAGGGCGCGGAATGAATACCGTCTGTTTTAGACTTGACCTACCCGCGTCCTCCCGCCCCTACGGGAAATTATTTGACTTTGGAATCACCCTGCTTGGTAATCTGGTGTAGTTGCGATATTTCGCGCTCTAATTTATCATATAAAGAATATAGGTTTGCTGATTTTCATTGGATAAGGGTTGCTTTTGGCAAAAGCAACAAGAACGAGAGAATAACGGCCGTTTATTTATAACGCACCTCCTTTTATATTTTTTCATCTCCCGTTCTATAACCCCCCTTTCCCATTTGGGTAACTCGATGCAACAACCAGCGGCACAACAGCCAGAATTGGTTCTGCCCCCAGAATCTGACCCAGTTAAGCAGGGAGATATGCACCTGCTTGCTGGCCGCTATCAGGTTGTCAGCAAAATGGAAGGCGGCATGGGCGTTGTCTACCTGTGCCGTGACGTAAAAAACGACCAACCCATCGCCCTCAAAACATTCAAACCAGAATATCTAAGCCACCGCGTTGCCCGCGACCTGTTTTTACGCGAAGGGACGATGTGGGTTGAAATCGGGGCGCATCCCAACATTGTGCGGGCGCATCGGGTGGAGCGATGGGGGGATGGGCGCGAGGTTTACCTCGTCATGGAATGGATTGTGCCGCCGCCAGAACGGCCGTCACCCTCTTTACGCACATGGCTTTATCCCGGCCAGCCGCTTCCCATCCAACAAGCATTACTGTTCGCCCTGCACATCGCACGCGGCATGAAACATGCGTCCAAGAAAATTCCTGGCCTCATTCACCGCGATCTCAAACCAGAAAACATCCTCATTGGTTATGATGGGGTCGCCCGTATCACCGATTTTGGGTTAGCCAGCACGCTATCCGGCCTCATCGCCCGACAGGGTGCGCTTTCACGCACACGCGAGGTAAAAGAAGATTTGTCATCGTCCAAAGGGGCGGCTGGCACGCCTGTGTACATGGCTCCAGAGCAGTGGCGGCATGAGTTATTAGATGCACGGACAGATATTTACGCGCTGGGTTGCATTTTCTACGAAATGCTGACAGGTGACATCGCAGCTGACGGGGATACGTTGGAGGCGTTGAAAAAGCAGCATTTATCGGGGGAAATTGGACTGAATCGGGGCAAACTGCCACAAGGGTTACAACGATTTTTTGATAGGATGTTGGCGGTGAATATAAACGGCCGTTATCGTGATTGGACGGCCGTTGAAACCGCACTCATACAACTTTATCGAAACATTCTCAAAGAAGATGCCCCCGCTGAAATTGTATCTGGTGATGAAACTGGCGATGAACGCATTAACACGGGCAAATCGTATAATATGATGGGATTGTCTTATCTGGACATTGGTAAATTTAATCTATCCGTCATGTATTTTGAGCAAGCAGTCAACATCGCCCGCCGCGAAAAAGAGCCAGCTTTGGAAGCGGAAGGATTGGGCAATCTGGGATTAGTTTACCTTGCGCTAGGCTATTACGAGCGGGCGTTAGAGTTCATCAACGAACAGTTGCCCATTTTGCGAAAACTAAAACACCACGCAGATATTGGGCGGGCGTTGGGCTATCTTGGCCGCACCTATCGGCGCATGGGATTGCCCGCAAAAGCGTTAGAATTCCATGAACAAGAGTTACAAATAGCCCGTCATTTGCATGATGAGTTCAACGAGGCGGCCGCGCTTACCCATCTGGGCAATGTGTACCATGATTTAGGCAACCGCGAAAAAGCTGAATCTATTTTCAAAACGGCGTTAGCAAAGGCGCGAAAAGTTGGCGATCAGGTGCGTGTACGCATCATTTTGGGCAGTGTTGGTCAAATTTATCTCCAAGCAGGCGAATTCAAAGAGGCGCAGGCGTTGTTCATCCAATCATTGGAAATTGCCCGCAGCATTAGCGACCGCGTGGGCGAAGGTGAGGCAGCGGGCGATTTAGCAGATTTGCTTTCTACCGTCGGAAAAATTCCGAAAGCGGTTGAGTATTACCAACGCGCACTTGCCATCAGCCAAGAAAGTAATGATTTACGCCGCCAAATCATCTATTTTGACAAAATGGCCGTGATGTACGAATCGCAAAGCCATTTTGGTGAAGCGTTGGATTGTTATGAATCAGCACATGCGGCCGCTGTAGAGATGGGTACGCCGCGCTACGAGGCGCGAGCAATGTTCAATGTGGGATCGGCGCATTACAAGCTGGGCGAATTCTACGAAGCGACACGTTGGTATAAAAATGCCATCCGCACGGCTGATTTGGCTGAAGATGTGCTGTTAAAGATGGAGATATTGCTCGCTTTGGGGCAAGCGTATCGGTCATGGGGCGACTTGGATCGCACGCGCAGTTATTATGAGCAGTATCTGCAATTAGCGCGTAAGGGTGAGGATGAAACGGCCGTTTGTAACGGTATTATGCTGCTTGGCGATGTGTATTACAAAACACGCCAAACGCGCCTTGCTCAACAATTTTACGAAGAGTGGCTGGAATTGGCGCAACAAGCGGGGGATCGTGCTAGTCAATCTAAAGCATTGGTACGCATTGCGCGGGTTTCCATCGAAAATGGCGAATTCCGCCACGCGATTGATTTGTGTAAAGAAGCGTTGTCATTGGCAGAAAAAATTGAAGATATGTCGTTACAAACGACGGCAACGGGTGATTTAGGATTGGCGTATCAGGCGGCTGGCAAAAATTGGCAGGCGAATCGGACGTGTGAACGGGCATTAAAATTAGCAGACAAAACGGATGACCAAAACATCGTCGCTTGGGCGGCGTTCAAGTACGCACTTGTCGCCCATCGGCAGGAAAAATGGAGCAAAGCGTTGCCGCCAGCCATGCGGGCGGCAGAGATTTTTACAAAGGGGGATGATCAAGAGATGATCAAGTTGTCGCATAAGCTGGTGGGGAATTTGAAAAGAAAGGTGTAAACGGCCGTTTACCTTTTGAGACAGCCAGAAAGAAATGTCTCTTCCAGGTCTGTTCAGCTCTAAAAATGGGACACTGATTTCACTGATTCCACTGATAAAAGAAGCAAAATCAGTGTTTATCTGTGAAATCAGTGTCCAAATTCTTTTTTGTAACTAAAACCGAACAACCCAGTCGCTGTGCAAATTACGTTATTATTGGCTGGCGGTTAAAACCGCGCCTACGGGTTGCAAAGACCGCCTACGCGGTCTCGGTCTCAGTCGGCGAAGGCCGACTTCGCAACCGTAGCTGTGAATTTATTCGCCGTGTATAAAGGGTGGCGAATAACTAATGACACTAACAAATTACCGATTTCCCTCCTTTAATTCCGTCACATTCACCTGTACCCAAGTGCGGCCAGCCGCCGTCCACACACCACCAAGCACAACTGCGCGTTGCTGGGCAGGATGGTGTACAGGGAACATCAGGTAATTCCGATTAGACATCATTATGGATGAGATTTGTAAATCACCCATCGTCCATGCGCGAAACGGCCGTTTCATCCAATCGAAATGGCAAAGTGCATCATAAAGATATAGCGGAAGCGGGTTTCCTTGTTTGAGCAAAAGTGACCAAAACCCAAACCGATTTCGCCACTGCTTTGCCCGCTTGGTTTGCGCCCGATTATGCCTTAAAAACGCAGGCCAATCGTCCGTGAAACGTGCCGCCGCTAACGATACTTTATGCTCAGGCGTATCCCCAGCCACCAATTGATTGATATATCGCACACCCCATCGCTTCCCCAACGCATACACCGCACGATGGTATACAGCGTCAACCCCCGCCCGTCCCACATCCAAATGCCAATGAGAATAGCGATAAGACCCCTCTGGATGGATGGTTAGCGGTTTTATATCCGCCAACGGCCGTTCTACCACAGCCAATCTCTTCACCAGATCAGTCATAAATCCCTTAATTTCCATCCCATCAGCCAGCGCGTGATTAAAACAGAGGTGCATATAGCCGTGCGGGGACAGGCGTGTAAAAAGGGGTTGGTTGAAACGGGGGACGTGTTGCAAACAGTACGCTATGAACGCATCAAAATCATCGGGGGCGTGTTCATCCAGCACAATTTTTACATTATTATCACGGTTTGCATAGATGATTTGACCATCTTGCACAGCCAAACAAGACGCATCATAAGTATAGGTACGATACACGCGACGCAGGGATGGCAAGGCTTGTTGCACAGCGCGACGAACCACTGTTTCATCTGAAGTTGCTAACGGCCGTTGTAAACGTGCAAAAATAAAGATGGTGTGCGCGGGGTGCAACGGCTCAGCGTCGCCATTATTCATATAATGCAACGTCAGTCGCCGCCACCCGTTATCGAGGCTTGCTGGGGGGTTAATCAAATTTATTTTTGAGAGAAAACGGCCGTTTATCCCTCCCCTCCTTCCGAACGTATTACAATGGCAGATAGCGCACTTGCCCTTCCCATTCACCATCAAGGCTAAGTTCAGCTATCAAAAGTAAATCTTCGATAGCCGTCCCAATTGACACTCCTCTGACAATTTCAAACACACCTGGCATTGGTTTTCCTGCCCGCACACGCTCATAAGCGTAATGGGTGATTGTTGCGACATCATGCGTCAACAGTATGCGTCCTTCTTGCGCCGACCACTCCAAAACGGATGGATCATCAGCTCCCGACAGATAGGTATCCTGAATGCGAACAATATCTAAACTGGAATTTCGACGTAAAAGGCCGCGTAAAATGTCATTATTGAAATTTTCGTCAGCGGCAAACTTGACCGTCATGCCCGTACCTGCCGCGCCAACAAGCGTTCACGCACACCATCAGGATTAAAACGTGCTTCATTTTCTTTTCGCACAGCAGCCGTAACCGCCTCGCGCCGTTGCAGATAAGCATTCACCTTTTCACTTTGTTGCAGGTAATAACCAATAACGGAATATGTATCCGACAAAGACAATGATGGGTACTGTTGAGCAATTTCTTCAGCAGTCGCACCATCCCGAAAGGCGTAGATTATTGTGTCTAGCGTGACGCGCGTTTCGCTGATGCGTACAACGCCGTCAAAATCTAATATCAACGGCAAGGGTTGGGTTTCTATTACAAGTGTCATACGTTAACTCTCCATCATTGCCATTTTACGGCAAAAATAACAATTTCTTGAGCTATTTCTTACGCCCATCACCATTTTATCACAAAAACCATGCCTTGTTCGTTCATTTTCTAATGGAAACGGCCATTTCTCCCCACCACCAGCATCATTTTTTTACGGTATGATTATCAACGTGGTTTAAAAACTAATGATTTGCGTTACAGTTTACCGTTGCATAACTTAACATAAAAATGGAACGCGGATGGCTTCGCACGCGGATTTAGCGGATAAACACGGATAAAAAAAGAAAATCCGCGTTTATCCGTTAAATCCGCCCCATCCGCGTCCTATTTATGATGCCAAACGATAAAGATAAATTTCTCTATTTTGAACCATGTCTGATTATCCAATGCTATACACTTCTCGGTAATTATTGAAGAAGATTTGGGGGTAAACGGCCGTTTATCCCTCCCACTCCTCTAAAACCCTCTAAAAAGGGTTCCCATTCCGCCACACCGCGACAGCAGGGGAAGCAAAAAAGCAGCGCATACGCGCTGCTCTTCGTTTTCAGTTTTCCGTTCCCTGTTGATTGTTGACTGTTTCTTTACAAACTCGCATCACCGATGACGAGAACCTGATCCCCTGTCGTCTTAATATCCGCAATGTCGATCTCGGTCGTCTCCCAACCATCAAGCAACATATCCCCATTGCTCAAACTGCGATTGCAATGCTGGCTCATTCTGAAATGCCTTAAAATAGATATATTCTGGAGCTAAATCAGCCCCATTTGCCCACACAATCGTCTCTAACTCATCATCAACCTCAAAATTTGCAAATTCAGAGATGTTTTTTAAGGCTTCAAACATAGAACCGTGCAAGGCATCGGTCAAATCTGCCACGCCATTTCTGCCATCATTGAATGACACTTTTATTTTGTAATCCTCTATATACTTTGCATTCGTAACATGAAGGGACATCACTTTTACTCCCCCTTCAACCGAATCGCAACCCCTTTCGCCTCATAAATCCGCATTCCCGTCTTCCACAAACTGGCATCACCGATGACGAGAACCTGATCCCCCGTCGTTTTAATGTCGGTAATATCGATCTCCAGATATAAACGGCCGTCTCCCGGCCCAATCTGTCCGCGATAAATCCACACGATTTCATGCTCATCCGCATGGGTAAAGTACGGGGAGGTCAGATGGCTGCCCAACCCCTGTTCCAGCGCGAAAATCTGCATCGCCTGAATGATTGCGTCAATGCCCAATGAACCCGGCATCACAGGGTCTTGGTAGAAGTGGCAAGTGAAGAACCAATCATTAGGATCGATGGTTTTGGCCGCGTACACATACCCTTTGCCATTTCGCCCGCCATTGGCGACGACCAACGCCGTGTCCAGGAAGTTCAACTGCTGCCCCGCCAACCGATAATGGGGCGCGTTCACCTTTGGCTGATACAGCCCTTGCTCCTGCCCCAGCACAATCGCTTTGCCAGCAACGCCGTTTTGCTCATACCACGGCTTGATGTCCTGCCCACGATCCAGTCCGACTTGATCGGCGAGGGAAGCGGGTTGGAAATAACCAAAAACGGCCGTTCCTTCATAAAACAGTTCGCCATCACAAGACATCGCAAAGCCAAACTTCTGAATAATAATGCCCGGCATGGACGTTGACGACAACAGCACAACCCTGTTGCTGATCGTCTTGCCCCGCAAGTCAATATCACGGTGCATTGTGCCGTTCCCATCCAAATTCCTGAAATAAAAATCCTGCTCAGGATACGCCAGCGTCGAACCCAGATACGCCGACAAGAAGCCGCACGGCTGCAACGCAATCTCCATCAACACCGAATACGGCATCGTAGACGCATAGCTGTTCTGCGTGTAATACCACGCCTCCACAGGCACATCATACTCGCTCGTCAAATTCGGTTCGCCTTTGAAGCCAAACCGCTCCGCGTTAATCTCCACAATGCGGCTGAACAGTTTCAAGTCGCCATTCGGCGTGCGCGGAATCCGTCGCCCTTCAAAAACCTGAAAATCAGGCCCAAAACAAGCCGAAATCGATCCCAACGCAAAATTCTCAATATGAAAATCATCAAACAAAGCCTTTCTTTGCCGAAAGGCAGGGATCGGGGATTGGGGATTGGGGATCAGGTTACTCGCCACTCGCTCCTCGCCACTCGCCACTTGCTTATACGGATCACCATCAGGTTTCTCCGCCAGCATCAACCCCAAATCCTTAAAGTCAACGACCACAACCCCTTCATAAATAATATCCACATTCGCCTTCGCATACGGCTGGGGCGACATGCCGATTTCTGTAATTTCCAGCCGATAAATCAGCTTCGACGACGAGGCCATAATCTGCTTGCGCGTCCGCACGACCTGCCCCAAATTTGGCACAGGTTGGAATCGCGCATCTTGCGTCTGCGTCTGCATTCCCAAATAGAGCAAATAGAATTGCAGCAATTGGCTGCACCCTTCGGCCACCAACGATCCCGCCAGCACCTCATCATCTTTGAAATGGCACGGGAAATACCAATCATCTGGCTCTAAATCCTTTTCGGAAACGATGAGGCCAAGCCCCCACGCGCCGCCCGTCGGGTCAACTTCGGTAATGCGGTCAATCATCAGCACCGCTTCTGGCGGCATGTGCAGCGATGGGTTTAGCCCGTTCGGGGCGTATTGCTCTCCAAAAACGGCCGTTAATTCCCCCTTCCCCAACGCCAACAAATCAGCACGGTCGAAACTCGTCCGCGCACACGTCAACGGTGGCGCAAAATGCTGTTTCGGCATGTCCCGCTTCGCCTGCAACTCCCGTTCCGTATGGATGATGCCTTTGCCGCCCGCCAACTCTTCATCGGTGAAGAAACCCGCCACGCCGCCGCGCATTTTCAACACCATCGTGTCGCCAACGAAGCAGTTGTAGCTGAAAAAGAAGAGCAAACTATCGCCGCTTTGGGCAAAAGAATTGATGCTGATGTCGTAGCGCAGCGTATGCCCTTCCAGCGGCATATCTTCCAAAAAGGTCAACGTGCAGTCGAGTAGACGATAGACGCGCTCGCTCTTATTTTGGAAATCAATGCCCAAATAGCTGATCAACAGCAAGTCGCACTGCCCCGATTCCACCGACACCGCCCACGGGATTTGCCCGTCGGTCGAATACCACGCATCGAACGGAATATCGTACTCGGTGGTCATCGTGCTGGGCTTATATTCGCCCCGTTTGCCATCCAATTTCGTCACCCGATCCACCAATAAATACGGCAGCATCGGCAAGCGCACGCGCCGCTTGTAATTGTCAATAATCGCGTACTCCTCGCCAAACATCGGCACGATGGAGCCGCCCGCGTACCCGATTAAATCATCTGGCCCCCAAATCACCCGCTCTGGGATGGTGTAATTATTGGGGCGATTGGGGTCATACGGGGCGATGGTTCTGTCTGGCTCTTGCGGAGGAGCAGGGGAGCGGGGGGGAGGGGGAGCGGAGGCGACAAAAGTCTCCCCTTCAATGAAGTCCTCGTTAATTGTTAATTGTTCATTGTTAATTATTAGTTTGACCAGTTCCGCCATCTGCTCGTTTGCGGTTTGGCGCATGTTCAAAAACGTCTCATGCACACGGTTGCCCTCGCGCATGTTTTCGTCCATCATTTCCAATTGGCGATCAAT
>CAYSDT010000076.1:0-2477 GCA_964429835.1 uncultured Ardenticatenaceae bacterium
CATGATGATGACAATTCCCCTTGTAATTGAACTTGCTGGCTTCAAAATTGAGAGCATTGTGCCTCTGAATGAAGTGCTGTGGTTTATTGCTGGCTTATTACTGCTGATTAGCATGTCAACGGCCGTTTTATGGTGGAATCGTCACTCTCGCCCTGATCCTTTTGCATAACTTATCAGATAGAGTATGGAGATAGAGATAGAGGGCTGTTTGACAGCCACTTACTCTCTATCTCTGCACTCTATCTCTATCTAAAACAGGAGTTTACCAATGATTGATGTCAACAAAATGCGTCGTGGTGTTTCTTTTGAACACAAAGGCGAATTATACAAAGTAACCGAATACCAACATAAAAAGCCAGGACGCGGCAAAGCGACGATTCGCGTCTTTGTGCGGAATTTACGCACAGGTTCAAATTCACAGATGACGTACAACTCTGGCGACCGTGTGCAGGATATTCGATTGGAAAAACGGCCGTTTCAATATCTTTACAACGACGGCAGCTTCTACGTCTTCATGGACGTAGACACCTACGAGCAGAAACAACTGCCGCACTCCATCCTCGAAGAGCATAAACATTACCTCATCGACAATATGGAGATGGAACTGCTCTCCTACGAAGGAGAAGTCCTCGACTACAGCTTACCCATCACGATGGAATTTGATGTTGTCAGCACCGATAACGCCATCGCTGGTGACACCTCTTCGGGCGCAACCAAACTTTGCACCACACAAACGGGGTTGGAAGTGCGTACCCCGCTGTTCGTCAAAGAAGGCGACCGCATTCGCGTCAACACCGAAAGCGGCGAATATCTGACACGTTTATAAAAAAGTGGCGAGCAGCGAGTGACGAGTATGCGAGTATGTAGTTCGCACACTCGCTACTCGCATACTCGCTTGCGGAGCCTCCCATGTCGTTAATGGATTTACTCAAACAGTTAAATAACGATCAATTGCGGGATTTATGGCTGGCTTTGGGACTTGAGCCTGATGATCTGCCTGAGCGCAAGTCGGATCGGGTGTATGTCATTGCCACCAGCAGCAACAGGCAGATTGATCTGCTTTTCGCGCATTTACACAAGCATTTTCCTAATTTACGGCCGTTTTTCCCCCTCATCATCGTCCAATCCTGCCGTCGTGCATGGGCAAACAATCCCATGGGCGATGTGTATCCGCTCAAAGAACTGTGTATGGGGTTAGGTGATGTGCCTTGTGACAAACTGTTATTGGCTGATTTGGGCTTCTCTACATGGACTAACGAAGATCGCTATTTGAGGGAACAAGCGGAAGCGTTGCAAAAATATATGGAGGAAAACGGCCGTTTTGATGACCTCCTCAACGCCATCGCCAAGCAAAGCCCGCGCCTTGACCTTACTGCTTTCCGCGCTGGCTCCGTGACAACGGAAAGCCGTGCAACCATCACCCCCGCTGCCAGACAGGAAATTGTTTATCACAACTTTGATGTGCATGTGCGGGGCAAAAATGCAAACGGCCGTTATCCCATCGAAATCGGCGACAATCCACTCGGCAGATACGTTTCTGTCGAACAAACCATCAACCCCGCCGCTACTTATCTTGCCACACTCATCAGCAACATCACCTCAAGCAGTACGCACACAGCAAATGAAGAAGATGTGCGCGAATTAGGCAAATACCTACGCGAACTCATTCTTCCAGACCGCGTAAACAGTATTCTGCACAGCAATATGGATGAAGTCGCCAGAAATGGTGAACGCTTACGGATTCGCTTGCAAATTAAGCCGCCTGAACTGCAAAAGCTCCCATGGGAATACTGCTACGACGATGATTTCGGCTACTATGCGTTGCGATTGGATACGCCAGTTGTGCGCTATACCAATCGCCCATTCAGAAGTCAAGCCTTACCCGTCCCCACGCCGCTCAAAGTGCTGGTCGTCGTCTCTGAACCAAGTGACCAAGCCCCTCTAAACGTAGAGAAAGAGGTGCGGCTCATCGACAAAATTCTTGGCGTATTAGGCGACAATGTGCAAGTAGAGGTTTTGCGAAATGCAGAAATCGGCCGTGTGCAACATGCACTCCGCAGAAATCCGCACATCTTCCATTTCATCGGACACGGTTCGCAACAGGGAGACAAGCCTGGTTCACTGTTATTTACAAACAGCAACGGCCGTTCACATGCCGTAACAGGCGAACAATTGATGGTGTTAATGCGCGGTCGAGGCATCAAAACGGTCATATTGAATGCGTGCCAAACCGCATCCAGCGGTACGCAAAATGCGTTCGGCAGCGTGGCAACCGCGCTCATTCATGGCGACATTCCCGCTGTTATAGCGATGAAATTCAGCGTCCGTGATGATGTCGCTATCGGTTTTACTCGTGATTTATACAGCAGTTTGGCGGCCGGACGGCCGTTAGATGCGGCCATCACCGAAATGCGAATCGGCGCACATATGCTGGGCGAATCCCATTGGGGAATCCCCACTTTATACATGCAATCCCC
>CAYSDT010000076.1:2577-7866 GCA_964429835.1 uncultured Ardenticatenaceae bacterium
GATTGCATATTCCAAAATTGGACACTGATTCCACAGATGAACACAGATAAAAAACGAGCGAAGTCAGCAACGCCGCTTATTCTCAGTCGGGCGCGATTAGTTGATTTTATTGATTGCCCGCGCCGATTTGAGTTGCGTTATTTGCGCCAATTGGCGTGGCCGACTGTGCCACTGGATGCAGAAACGGCCGTTTCTCTCCAAAACGGTCAGCAATTCCACAACCTGCTCGAACGCCGATTCCTCCATCTCCCCATCGACAGTGCGGCTTCGCCGTCAACCATCGCCAACTGGTACAACATCTTTCAGCAAAGCGAAATGGTGCTGCCAACAGGCGAGTATCTGCCTGAATTGACATTGACCGTGCCGATTGGCGACCATTTCCTGACAGGGCGATTTGATCTGTTGATACGAGAATCAAGTGGGAAGTTACACCTTTTCGACTGGAAAACAGGCCGCCCACGCAGTGAAGCCGCCTTGCGTACCGATTGGCAAACCCGCCTTTATTTAGCGATGGTCGTCGAAAGCGGTCACGCCATCTCGCCTGCCCCCATCGCCCCCGAAGAGGTGAGCATAACGTATTGGTACGTTGAAGAGCCTGACGCGCCGCGCCATATTCAATATGATGCGGCTTGGCATGAGCGGAATTGGGCGGAAATTGGGCAGCTTTGCCAACAATTAACAATTAACAGCGAACAATTAACAGCTAATAATGAATCATCGGCGTGGGAAAAAACGGCCGTTTTAGACCATTGCCGCCGTTGCGCCTATCAAATCTACTGCGACCGCCAAGACAACGACCATCCGCCACTCGCCACTCGCCATTCGCCGCTCGCCATTCCCACAATGGAACCCGCCCTGCCATGACGCTGGACGATTTCGCCTTTTTACTGTCTCCCGCTGGGGAGCGATGGTTAGCTGAACTGGCAGCCACCCCGATAACAAAACACAACCATTTGCAGATCGTCACCCGTTTACGGCGTGATTTATCGCCCGCATACACGCAGGCGGTAATGGAAACGGCCGTTTTACGTCAAAAAGCGGTCATAAAATTTAGTCGTGCCGCGCAAATGTACTTCACCCGCCCCGCCCTCGAACAATCTTCGTCAGAAATTATTTCGGCGTACCGCGCCCGCCGCTTTGCCGATGCAGGTGTGCAGCGCGTGGCTGATTTGGGCTGCGGCATCGGCGGGGACGCGATTGGATTGGCGGCACACGCGCAGGTCATCGGCGTGGAAATGGATGCGCTCCGCTTGGCAATGGCCGAACAGAATCTAAAAGCGTATGGACGAGGAGACCACTTTCAATCGCTACACGCAGATTTCACCACGCTATCCCCATTAGATGTGGATGGTCTCTTTTTTGATCCTGCGCGGCGTGATGAACGTGGGAAACGGTTCTTTTCGGTGGAGGCGTATCAGCCGCCGTTGAGTTGGATTGATGAATGGCGAGGGATTGTTGGAGAAACGGCGGTTGCACCAACCGCTGTTAAAATCAGTCCTGGCGTGGATTACGACGAATTGCCCGCCGATGCCGAAGTTGAATTCATTTCTGTGCGCGGCGAATTGAAGGAAGCGGTGTTGTGGTATGGGGATTTGCGAACGGCCGTTACACGGCGGGCAACGCTGCTCGTTGACGGCAACATTCACACAATGACAACGACGGACATGCCCGATCATATCACCATCGCCCCGCCGAAGCGGTTCCTGTACGAGCCAGATAACGCCATCATTCGGGCGCATTTGGTGAAGCAGTTGGCGGCACAGTTGGGGGCAACGAAGCTGGACGACCATATCGCCTATTTGAGCAGCGATGAGCAAATCGAAACGCCATTCGCCCGTCGATTCCCCATTGATGACAGCTTTCCATTCCAACTGAAACGGTTGCGCCGCTATTTGCGGGAGCGGGATATTGGGCAGGTGACGATTAAAAAACGGGGGTCGCCGCTGGAGCCTGATACGTTGCGGCGGCAGTTGCGATTGCGTGGGGAAAAGGCGTGTACGATTTTTTTGACGTTTGTGGAGGGGGAAACGGCCGTTTTAGTCAGTTTGTAGATGTTACACCTGACAGGTTGCCGACATTCGTCGGTAGAAAACCTGTCAGGTGTAACATCTACAAAAAAAAGGGATTGGCAATTGCCAATCCCTTTCTATTTTCATCGTTATCAAGAACGCTGCTCGCTCTCTTTGATATGTGCGCGCATCATCTCGCGCAATTTGCGAATGTCCAATGGTTTAGGAATGTAATCGTCGCAACCTGCTTCAAGGCAGCGTTCGCGGTCACCAGAAAGCACCTGCGCCGTCGTTGCAATCAACGGCACATGGGCGATTTTATCGTTAGCCTTAAAGCGACGTGCCAACTCCAAGCCGTTAATGCCGGGAAGGTTAATGTCCAGCAAAATAAGATCGGGAACGGTATTCTCCAAAAGTTCCAGCGCGACGTTGCCGTCCTCTGCTTTGATCAAATCGTACCCTTCAGCTTCAATTATACGCGAGATCAACAGCATGTTGACGGCGTTGTCTTCTACACAAAGAATTTGTTTTTTCATAATTTACTCAAATAAAACGGCCGTTATTCATTAAAATACAATCCAACTACATTATGCCATTTACCTGCATTGTATCAGCAAACGGCCGTTTCTTAAATAGTTGGCAACAGACCCGTTCCCTTTTCCAGTCGCACACGATGGCGCGGTATGGTGAAAAGGAAAGTGCTGCCAAAACCATAGGTGCTTTCAATCCAAATTTCGCCGCCATGCAGTTCAATCAAATTTTTGGTGATGGGCATACCCAGCCCCGTCCCACCCGCAACGCGATTCAAACTACCATCAATTTGACGGAATTGCTCAAAAACAACATGAATATCTTCTGATTTGATGCCAATGCCCGTATCCTGTACCGAAACCAGCAAGAAATTCTCATCACTCATGCGTACATCAACGGTAACGCCGCCTTTCTCAGTGAATTTAATCGCATTACTGACGATATTATAGAAAATCTGACGGAATCGCATTCGATCTGCGTCAACATACTCCACTTCGGGGGAGATGTGCAGATCGAGATACAACGATTTTTCATCGGAAAGCGGCTTGGCGGTGGCAACAATATCACCCACCATCTGCACCACATCAATCTCTTCATAGCGCAAATCCATCCGCCCCGCTTCAATTTTGGACATATCCAAAATCTCGCCGATGAGGTCGCGGAGATGGATACCGCTGCCATGAATTAGGCGAATATCCTCGTCCATCCGCTCGGTCAACTCGCCATCCAGCCCTTCCAACAAAATATCGGAAAAACCGATGATGGAGTTGAGCGGTGTACGCAATTCATGGCTCATGCTTGCCAAGAATTCTGATTTGAGTTGGTCAACTTGCCGCAATTTTTTGGCGGCGGCAACCTGTTCAGCGTACAGCCGCGCATTCTGAATGGAAACAGCAATCTGCGAGCTTAATGTACGCTGAATTTGAATATCCTCATCTGTAAAGTATCCATCCTGATCGGATTGCAAATCCAGCACACCAATCAAATTATCGCCAACGATGAGGGGGACGGCCATTTCTGATTTTGTATCGGGCAACAGGGGATGGGGCAAGAAGTTAGTCACGTCACGGACGTGATTTTCAATTATCGCGTCTTTCAAGCGAGCAACCTGAGCAACAAGAGAGCGGCTGTCCATATTAATTTCACGCCCTTCCAAAACCATCAGGCGACCAACTGTGCCAGAGCCAGCTTGCAACACCAATTTGTTCGTGTCGTTGTCCACAAGGTAAACGTGGGCGTGGTACAGTTCAAAGCTGTCTTTGGCAAGGTCAACAACAACTTGCAGCAGTTTGTCGGCTTCCAAAATGGTGGCGGCGGCGGTGCTAACCTCTGCAACCGTCCCTAATTCGGAAGTCAATCGCTCTTGTTCAGCTAATGAATCTTGTGTCTGTTCAAACAGTCGTGCCGCTTCCAATGCTTCGGAAACCTGCTCTGAAATTTGATAAAATAGTTCGCGTTCTTCGTCGGTAAGCGGCTGATCGGGGGTTTCTTCGATGCCGAAAACACCAAATTGCTGTCCGCGAATGGAAAGATCGGCGGTAATGGGGGTGATGGAAACGGCCGTTTCCATATCATCTGTGCTTATTGTATTGTCCTCTAAAACGGCCGTTCCTTCTGGATCAATCAAGGTGTACGCTTGCAGCCCCGTATGGTCAAATTGATACCCAACCGAACCATATTTTTCACTCTGCATTTCCCACCCTTTGCGGCTAATATCTCCCTGTAATGCACTTAGTTCCTCTAATCGCATCTCCGTTTCGCTGGCGAGATTAAGGCTGTCAATGGCAGTTGCAACTTGCCCGCACAAACCGCTGATAATCAGTTCATCATCGGCGGAAAGGGCATTAACTTCATCACTTTGCACATCCAGCACACCTAAAATTTCGCCGCGCAAGGTGATGAGCAAAGCCATTTCCCCTTTTGTGTCAGGAAGATGGGGATTGATTCGCCAAGTTGCGTCGGTGGAAACGTCGGAACGAAGGATGGATTGTTGGGTGGAAACGGCCGTTCCCACTACACCTGCACCAAGCCGTATCGCATGTCGTTCCGCCAACAACTTCTTCCCCACCTCACCATAACTGCTGACCAACGCCATCCGCTCACGCCCTTCATCATAAAGGAACAGTTGCACATGATAAAAGCCAAATTTTTCTTTCACCAGCGTAACCACACGGTCGTATAATTCTGCCAATGTTGCCGATGTCACAATTTCTTGCGCCACCGTGGTCGCCAAACGCATTTGCCGCCCACGCCGATCAAGCGATGCCTGCAAACGTGCAGCAGATCGTTTACGAGTAATCAAATTACCCAAAGACGACCCATATAGCACTAGCAACTCCAACTGATATGGAGAGATTGGCTCTTGAGAAAGCAAATTATCAATAGCCAACCAACCTATCACCGTGTCACCATCCCATATACCAGAGAGGGCTCCCCATCCATGCCCCACAACCTCATCACTCTCGTAAGTTATGTCAAAATTCGCAACTAAAATCGCCCGCTTTTCTCCCGTCATTGCCTGCTTCATCAAATCGGTTGGCTCTTGGCGGATGTGGCTCTCGTCTACCGTCTCACCATGTTCATTTGTTCCCACCGCACCAATAAATTCACCCGTTTGCTCATCACGCAACAGCAATCCCAACCGATCATATCCCAATTTCTCCCGTCCCAACAAAACTGCTTGATAATAAAACGCTTCAAGCGTATCTATACGCGAAAGCTCCAATCCAATTTCCTGCAAAATTTGCAG
>CAYSDT010000076.1:7966-9798 GCA_964429835.1 uncultured Ardenticatenaceae bacterium
CTTCGCGCTCTGTTCTCTGATGCCCATATTCAAGATATAAATTAAGAACGCCCGCAACCTCATCGTCAATCAGGATGGGGACATTATAATGTCCATGCTCGGCAATGCCATCAAATGTAACCTCATGATCATGATTTATACAATCAGCAAAAACAAATTCGCCCGTTGCCGCCGCTTTACCACATAAACAAGTGCCAAAAGGAACGCGATTGCATAATATTTGTAAAGGTGCGTCCAAATGGTGCTTCGCTTTCAACACCAACACATCGGGTTCATCCTCAACCATGAAAATGCTTCCTTTGGGTAACGCATTGAACCAAGGAAGTGAAATAATAGCGTCAAACGCCCTTTCCAAAAGTTCATCTAATGGAGCATCCGCCATTGATAATTGCAACAGTGTATTTAGAACTTCTTCCCCTTCATAATTTTGCAAAATTTCAGTTTCAGCATTGGTACGGTCAGCAATTTCTTCGATGAGTGAGGCGTTAATATCCAATAGCTCGAAGGTGCGCTCTTCGACACGCTCTTCTAATTTATCATGCGCTTGCTGCAATGTTATTTCAGCCTCTCTACGCGCAGTTACATCACGAACAAGGCCGCGGAAACCTGTCTTTTCGCCAGCCGCATCTCTAATTAAACTGATGGAAATATGTATGGTTACTTCTTCACCGTCCCGCTTTATCACGATATATTCGTAATCCTGTATGGGGTCGCCAGTGGTGTAAACCTCTTGGTAGATGGCTTCTACTTTAACGGCCGTTTCTTCATCAGTGTATTCACGGTAGCTCATGCCCAACAGTTCATCCAGCGAATAGCCAAATATCTTAACAACGGCCGCATTAGCGAATGTATGCTTGCCCGTCAGATCAATCTCGTAATACCCGTCTTGAATGCTCTCCACAATCGTGCGATACCGTTCCTCGCTGGCTGCCAACGCCTTCTGGGCGCGGCGTTGCTCGGTAATGTCACGGACAATGCCGCGACAGCCAATCGGTTTGCCTTGCGGATTCTTGATGAGGGCAATGGAGGAGTTGACATGCCGAGTGGAGCCATCTTGGGCAATTATCTGCCAAGCCTCGCCATTATTGGGCGCACCAGTAACGTAAACGGTATGGAAAGCGTCGTAAACGATTTTTCCCATCTCCTCATCCATCAACGCCGTGTAATTACGACCAATCAAATCCTCTTTAGGCCAGCCAAATACATTCTCTAGCGCATCGTTGCAAAACGTGAAGTTTCCATCCATGTCAACTTCGTAATAGCCATCTTCGATGTTTTCCAAAATAAGATGGTATCGTTCTTCACTATGCTGGCGGGCAACTTCAGATTCGTTATAGCTGGTCATATCACGCAAAATGACGATGATGCCTGCGGCTTTGCCCTCGCCGTCAACGAATAATGAGGCACTGAGTTGTACATCCAAAACACGGCCGTTTTTCGTATATCGCTTCGTGTCCATTGCTTGCACACGGCCAGCCGCGCCAAAAACCTGCTCAATCGCCTTCGCGGTCTCCTCTTTATTGGCAGTTGGCACAAAATCAATACGCTCCCCCACAAGTTCGTCAGTTGACCAACCAAACGTCTCTTCAAACGCATGATTGATGTAGGTGGCGTAACCATCCATGTCGTAAATGGCGATGGGGTCAGGGGAAGCGGCCAATAACAGCTTATACATCCCCTCATTTTGTGGTAATTGTGCAGTATTACTCATGTTATGCCTCACCTGCCTTGTCTGGGGTCAATTGAATAAAGGCGCGTCGTCCCAACGCACGGGAAAGTTCCTGAACGGCCGTTTGTAACACCGTCTCCACACTGGCCGAACCGCGTACCCG
>CAYSDT010000077.1:0-9732 GCA_964429835.1 uncultured Ardenticatenaceae bacterium
CAGACATTGACCTAATTTACGCCCACGATGGCACGTTCGTTTTTGAATTGAAAATGGAGAATTGATAATTATCCATTTTCAATTATCCATTAAACTCAGGGCAGGTAATAGTTAGCAACGGCCGTTCCCCAATAAAGCATGACGATGCCCGCGACGGCTAGATATTGGCCGTATGGCAACGCCGTGTGGCGACCGACGCGGCGGTTGATGAGCAAAATCAGCACTGTGCCAACGCCGCCCAAAACGATGCCCAACGCCAGCGTGAACGGAATGCTCTGCAAGCCGACCATCGCCCCCAGCAGCATTGCTAATTTCACATCGCCAAAGCCCAACGCGCCCACGCCGAACATTTTTTCCCCAATCCAGTACAAAATAAAGAAGACGATGAAGCCGAAAAGTGCGCCCGCCAATGCTAATTTCCAGCTATTTTCGCTGTTGGGCAAAATAATCGCCCCAAAAATGGCAAAAATCGTGGCGGGATAGGTGACGACGTTGAGGATGAGCTTATGCTCCAAATCGATCACGATGATGAGAATGAGGATGGCGATGTAGGCGGCATAAATGAACCAAATGCGTGGATCATCGAATAAAATTGGAAGCAGGGCGAACAAAATCGGGGTGACGATTTCAACGAGCGGCGGCCGTTTTGGTTCAAGATTGCCACATTCAAGACAAATGCCGCCGCCCCACAGCCAGCGTGTCAGTGCCAGCCAGCCGATGGGTTCGTAAGGATGGCCGCATTGCAGGCAGTATGGCATTTGCGGTGTCTGTCGTTCGGGCAGATGATCGGCGAGGATGTTGATGAAAACGGCCGTTATTAGGCCGAGTAGTGCGAATAGTAAAATAGTCATAGAGAAATTGTCAATTGTTAATTGGCAATGGTCAATTGTCAACGGGGGTTGGGATGTTAAATAGTTCCGCGAAAGGTTTGTTGTGCTTGACAAACCTTTCGCGGTTGTCAGAAACCTCTCGCGGCTGTTAGAAACCTTTCGTGGCTGCCAGAAACCTTTCGTGGCTGCCAGAAACCTTTCGCGGTTGCTAGAAACCTCTTACGGCTGTCAGAAACCTTTCGTGGTTGCTAGAAACCTTGATCGGCTGTGAAAAAGTGCTTATGGACATAAAAATTGTCAATTGTTAATTGTCAATTGTCAATTGTCAACGGGGGTAAGCATTGCCGATGAGACTTGTTGACAATTGATCATTGACCATTGAATATGGTTATTTTTGATGGCAAAACTTGGTAGCTGATGGAATTAACGGCCGTTTCCAAAATCTCACCATCCGCATGAAGCGGCATTCCTGGCTCGCTTTCAATCGTCAAGTGCGTGGTACGGGCAAAGGTGACAAGCGGGTGATCGATATGCGTTCCTTTCATCAATTTCAGCAGCACGCTGACCAATGTGGTTTTGGGCATCTTAGGCGCAAAGACAAAATCGAGCAACCCATCGTTTAATTCCGCGCCGGGAGCCATCGGGAAACCGCCCGTGCGCGGCCCATTGCACATGGAGAGCAAAATGCCGTCCCCTTCGTAGCTGCCATCATCCCATTTTATTTTCATGTGCCATGAGCGCAGTCGAATCAATGTGCGTGACAAAGCGGCCATGTAGCGCGTGTTGCCAGAGATGTGTTTTATCTTTTGGCTTTTAATCGTGACCATCGGCTCCATGCCGACGGCACTGTTGTTCAGGAAAAAATGGTCATTAACGCGGCCAGCGTCAAGTTTGCGCGTTTTGCCAGCGGCGACGAGTTGCGCGGCGGCTGTTAAATCGCGTGGCAACCCCAGCAGATCGCTGAAATCGTTGGCTGATCCCATCGGCAAAATGCCTAACGGCAACGGATCGCCATCGCCCGCCGCCCGCAACAGCCCATTGACGACTTCGCTGATTGTGCCATCGCCGCCAGCGGCAATGACAGCATCGTATCCTTCGGAAACGGCCGTTTCTGCCAATGTAATACCATGTTTTGCTGCTTCTGTGGGAACTAAATCATACGCGAAATCCGCAGCGTTTAATGCGGATTCTAACTCGGTGTTGCGTTGCTGTGCCTTCCATCGGTTTGCGTATGGGTTAAGGATAACTTTCACTTTCATGAGAACTTACTCCTTTGAATGGGACGCTGATTACACAGATGAACGCTGATTTTTTTCTTTATATCAGTGAAATCTGTGTTTACCTGTGTCCCATTTCTTCATACTAAAACAAAATTACACTGCTTCTCGAATAATATCGGGCGTATTGGTGATGATTCCATGCACACCTAATTTTGCTAATCGTTGTGCCTCTGCGGTGTCGTCTACCGTCCATGTGTTGGTACGATAGCCGCGCTTTTTTGCCCACGCCATGTATTGCTCGTCAATCATGGTATGTTTGGGGTGATCGGCCTCACCGTCAATGAGGTGATACATATGATGCTGATATTTCCACTCTAGCAAGCGGCAAAGGGCGGTGGGAACCGTACCCGCGACTGCTTTTTGGGCGCGGCGCAGGGCGATGGGGCTAAAGGTGGAAATAATCACCCTGTCTTGTAAATGGTGTTGGTGAATGAGGGCGGAAACGGCCGTTTCTAACCCTCTGTTTCGCCATTGATAATCCTTTATCTCGATATTATACAATAAATTATCGCCCATCGTCTCAAACAGTTCCGCCAATGTGGGGATGCGTTCACCATCACCCGCGTCAAATTCACGAATTTGCGCCAATGTCATCTCAGCGATGGTGCCGTGTCCGTCCGTTGTGCGGTCAACAAGCGCATCGTGAATGACGATGACTTGCCCATCGGCCGACAGGCGTACATCGAATTCAACGCCATCCGCACCTTGTTCGGCTGCTAACAGAAAGGAAGCCATCGTGTTTTCTGGTTTGTACGCACTCGCGCCACGATGACCGATGATTAGGGGGGAAACGGCCGTTAGCCATTTTGAAGTAAACTTGTTGGATTGCATAAAACTTCTCGTTCCACGCTCTGCGTCGCATGAAGGACAAGTACATGCTGACGGAAATTCTTGGAGATTGGGTTTGGCAACGCCAAACCCCTACGGTACGGGCATGGTGTTGCCATGCCCAACACTATGTAACTCACATTACCCCACAATACTAAAAGAACCGTTAATTCGTGATAATTCGCGGAAATTCGTTGCCAATATATCTCTACAACTCCACAAAAAATGAATCCGCCGCCAAATCCAACAACTCTTTTGTCAGACGCGGCGGTTCACCACGATAATTAGCAATGTCAATCAACTGATCGATTAAATCACGCGGATGATTGGCACGCAGCGGATGTTTCCCATCCGCATAATACGCTTTCAACAGATAGCGCACCGCTTTTTCGTCATATGGAATGCCACGCGCCCGCGCCACCCGCTTAAATATCTCACGATACCCCGTAAATGTAGGTGATGTAATCTCGATTTTATGCCGAATACGGCGCAAAAATGCCTCATCCACCAAATCGCGCGGCGGTAAATTGGTGGAAAAAACGATGAGTACCTTAAATGGCACTTCCACCTTGCGCCCCGTGTGCAACGATAAGAAATCGACCTCTTTTTCCATCGGCACAATCCAGCGATTGAGTAAATCATGCGGACGCACTTGCTGACGGCCGAAATCATCAATCAAGAACATGCCGCCGTTCGCTTTCATCTGGTACGGTGCTTCATAATACTTGTTGGTTGGATCATAAACCAATTCCAGCCCAGCTAATGTTAGTTCACCACCAACCATAATGACCGGCCGCTTAATATGCACCCAGCGGCTGTCTATTTTATACGCTGGCTCATCAACAATCTCATGGTTGATGGCATCGTACAGCTTGATGATTTGTCCATCTACCTCGATGGCGTAAGGGATATAGATATGATTGGTCAGCACCATCCGCCCAATGCTTTCAGCAATGGTTGTTTTGCCGTTGCCAGGAGGGCCATAAAGGAAAATTGATTTTCCAGAGTTGACGGCTGGCCCTATCTTGTCAAAAACAGACTCCTCTAACACAAGATTTGCCAAACTGTTACGCATACTGTCAGGATTGACACGCAACGGTTCCGTTCCTTGTGCATTGATGGCGGTAACATAATCGTCCCATAAGACAGGGGCTGCACTGGCGTAGCTGTTTCGCTCCAACAGGTCGCGGGCGCGGGACGCGCCTTTACTGGTGAGGGTGTATTGGTAACTACCAGATAGTCCACGCCCTCCTTTGACCTCGCACATTAATTCCCGCTTCAAAAAATCAAGGATGTTGCTCGTGACCGAAGCAAAGGGGAGATGGGCGTGCTGGGCAATTTCATGCCCGTTGAGCTTCCCGCGTGTGTACATGATTTTCAGGAGCAACTCTTCGATAAAGGATTGGGACAAGCCGCTTTCTTCAATTGTTTTGGGGCGGATGGGATACCAGTTGTCGAGTGGTGGTGTGGTAAGTTGTCCTGTTGCCATCATGTACCTCTTTATTTATTTGAGTTGGTGTACTTGAATAAGGTTCGTCTGGCCGCTTTGGCCGAAGGGAACGCCAGCGGTGATGACGATGCGCTTGCCAGCGGAGATGTTTTGGGTGCGAACGGCCGTTATTACCGCCGTAACCAAATTATCCGAATCATTAAGCTGGGGAATGAGTAAACAATCAACCCCCCAGATTAACGCCATGCGTCGTTGTGTTTTTTCCAACGGTGTTACCGCCAAAATCGGTGTTTCCGGCCGATAGCGTGAAATTTGTGCCGCTGTGTAGCCTGACATAGACGAGCAAACAATCAAGGCCGCATTAACTTCTTCTGCCACGCCGCACACCGCGCCGCTGATCGCATTTGTAACCCGATCATCTTTATGTTGTTTCTGCCGTTGAACGCGCCAACTTGAATAAGGGAAATCCTCTTCAATGATGTTCGCTATCTTTTCCATCATGGCGACAGATTCAACTGGATATTTACCAGCGGCCGATTCACCAGAAAGCATCAGCGCGTCCGTGCCATCCAAAATTGCATTGGCAACATCGCTCGCTTCAGCGCGGGTCGGTTGTGGATGCTGCACCATAGATTGCAGCATCTGTGTGGCGGTAATGACAGGCTTACCTGCCCGATTGCATAACTTAATGATACGTTTTTGCAATGTTGGTACATGCTCTGGCCCCGCTTCGATACCCAAATCACCACGCGCCACCATAATCCCATCGGCCGCTTGTAAAATTTCCTCCAGCCGCGTAATCGCCTCATTTTTCTCGATTTTGGCGATGATGGGAACAACATTGCCCGCTGCACGCATTAAATCGCGCAACTCGTCAATGTCATCTTCATGGCGCACAAAGGAAAGGGCGACATAATCAAGGTTTAGCGTACAAGCCAACAGTAAATCTTCGCGATCTTTTTCGGTAATGCTGGAAATGCCCATATCCGTATGGGGGGCGTTGATTCCTTTGTGGGATTCGAGTTTTCCAGCGACGGTGACAAGGCAGCGCAATACATCTTTCTGCTTTTCAATGACTTTGAACTCAACTTCGCCATCACCGATGACTAATCTTGCCCCAATGGTGACAGATTGGAATAGTTCGGGGTGGGGCAGGTGGATCATGGCTGGCTGACCGCGATGAGGGGTGAACAAGACTTCATCGTTGAGCGTGAGCAGAATGCCGCCCGCCCGTACATTGCCGATGCGAATTTTTGGCCCTTGCAGGTCGCCTAAAATGGCTAAAATTTTATTCTCTTCGGTGGCAATGCGCCGCAAGGTGTGAACTGTTTTCGTGTGCGTTTGGTGATCGCCGTGAGAGAAATTAACGCGAGCGACACTCATTCCTGCACGAATCATGCTGCGGATGGTTTCTGGGGTATTAGAGGAGGGGCCAATGGTGGCTACAATTTTCGTCCGTGACATAGTTGGGAGATAGAGATATAGACTGAGGTGGTAATGGAGTGTGGTCTGTGAGACCGTCATGTGCAGGCAATTTGCGCTCCACTTTCTAGCACTGCGGCGCGTATGAGCCTTTCTGTCGCATATCTCTATCTTTTAGATGGTAAGCAAAAGGGCGTTTGTAAAAACGCCCTTTTTCGTATTTACATTATTCTTGAATGGTGATGAAACTAACCGACGTTATGCGTCTGCTAACGTGATTTGAATTTCGCCCTCACCCATATCGTGTGCTGTTACTTCGATTTGGTCACCGTCTTCAAAATTATCGTTCATCCATAATCGGACGACGGGGCTGACGACGATGCGCGTTTGCCCATTGGTTGACAGCTTCCACGCGGTGCTTTTCTTGTCATAAATGCCGTCATAATAAATGGTGACATCGCGGGTGACGGTGCGTGAGTTGATTTTGAAAAATTCCCAATGTTCGGGGGTCAGATTGATGAAGCCGCGTCGCAGATGAAGTGGTCTGAGGTCAGCTATGTAGGTGAATGAGCTTTCGTCTACGACCTCTTTACTGTTGCTGGCTTTCTTCTTCTTTCTTTTTGCAGATTTTGTTTTGCCTGTTTTGGCGGAGCGGCCGGTCAGCATGGTGATGAGCGGGATAAGGTTGCCAATTTCTTTGCCAATGACATCAAGAACGGCCGTTCCCATCAATCCAATCTGCTCAGACTTAAAGTCGTGGCTGAGATAAACGGGGACGATCCATTTTTCATCATTATTCAAGTAGCTGGCTTTTTCAAACAGTTCAACGGCCGTTTTCATATCTAACGTACCGACGCTGCCCATAAACAGGTCGCCATAATTGGCTGCCTCGCCGCTATCCGCATCTACTTGTAACTGTTGCACACGCAGCAACCATTCTGGCCCCATCTCTGTAAACAGGCGATGGGAAATGATGGTATCTTTGCTGGCGTTCGGCCACGCTTTGTTAAGAATTTTTTCATTTTGCAAAGCGAATTGCATTTCAAAACTCATTGGTCGGGCGAGGAAGGCGATATGAATGTCGCTTTCCACATCTTCCGATGCGGCCAGATAGACGGTGCGGCTGTCTCTGTTCAGCCCGTGAACGGGGAACATATTTTGAACGGGGCGGGGGAGGGAGGCGTGCAGGGCGTGGATAAACGCTTCTAATTCAGAGAGCGCGTATTCAATGGCGGTCTCTTCGCCAGCCCAACCAAATGCCGTGAAAACGGGCATTCCTAAGCCTGAAAAATTTGTTTGTTGCATGGACAAATACCTTACTAAAATGTGCGCCCATTTTTGGCAGACACATTAACGGCCGTTTCTCTCAAAAAGAATCGGTACACTTCCTGTCATGTAAATTTTTATCACAGGGATTTTGGAAAATAGAAATACAACATCCGATGTTGCACATTCATCACTAAATTTAATGAATTGTCACCGATTCTAGCAAATTGTTCTGTTTTTGGCTAACCAGAGAGGAAATCGGGCAAGTTTATGTTGTCAAAATATAGACAACGCCGATGCTTCCCTCTATAATGCCGTTGTCCGTAAGACACAACTGAAAAGATGGTCAGGTACATTTATCTGCACCAGAGCAAAGCCCGATTTTTAACCGAAAAATCGGGCTTTTTTTATTATTTTATGGAGGTTTCCCAATGAACAGCAACGATTATATTCAATTAGACGATACCTACGGCGCACACAATTATCACCCTTTGGACGTGGTGATTGAAAAGGCGGATGGGGTATGGGTTTATGATGTAGAAGGCAATAAATACCTCGATTGTTTGAGCGCGTATTCGGCGGTCAATCAGGGGCATTGTCACCCTGCCATTACAAAAGCGGCCGTTGAACAGATGGGAAAAGTGACCCTGACTTCACGCGCTTTTCGTAATGACCAGATGGGGCCATTTATGAAAGAATTATGCGAAATGACGGGGTATGAGATGGCGTTGCCGATGAATTCGGGGGCAGAGGCGGTGGAAACGGCCGTTAAAGCGATCCGTAAATGGGGCTACAACACAAAAGGCATTCCCCATAACCAAGCCAAAATCATCGTTTGCGAAGGGAACTTTCATGGGCGCACCACCACCGTCGTCGGCTTTTCCAGCGAAGAGCAGTACAAACATGATTTTGGCCCCTATGACGGCGGCTTCGTGATCATTCCCTACGGCGATGCCGCCGCCTTGGAAGCGGCCATCACCCCCAACACCGCTGGTTTCCTCTTTGAACCGATTCAGGGCGAAGGCGGCGTGCTTATGCCCACTGACGGCTTCCTCAAAGAAGCTGCCGAAATCTGCGCCCGCCACAACGTCCTGTTAGCCGCCGATGAAATCCAAACAGGATTAGGGCGCACGGGCAAGTTGTTCGCTTGCGAGCATGAAGATGTGCGCCCCGATGTGATGATTATCGGCAAGGCGTTGAGCGGTGGCTTTTACCCCGTCTCGGCCGTGTTGACCGATAAACCAGTGCTGGGATTGTTCCAACCGGGCGACCATGGCAGCACATTTGGCGGCAATCCGTTAGGGTCAGCCATCGCCCGTGCCGCATTGGGCGTGATAAAAGAGGAAAAATTGGTTGACCGATCCCGTGAATTGGGTGCATACTTTAAGGGACGGCTGGAACGCATCGAAAGTGCGTATGTGACCGAAGTACGCGGCAAAGGATTATTCATCGGTGTGGAATTGAATACACCAGCACGGCCGTTTTGTGAAGCATTACAAGAGCGCGGCATTTTGTGCAAAGAAACACACGCCACCGTCATCCGTTTTGCCCCGCCGCTCGTCATAACCCGAGAAGAAATCGACTGGGCGATGGGACATATTGAAGCAGTATTGAAATAGAGTGTAGAGATAGAGTGTAGAGATAGAGTGTAGAAATAGAGAAGTCTGTTATTGCAAAGATTATGTGCAATCCGACCCCCTCTATCTCTCATCTCTACACTCTACACTTCCCGATTATGAATGATTTAATTCTAACTAACCAACGCGGCACAACATTTGAAATCATCTTTAACCGTCCCGAAAAGCGGAACGCTATCAACATTGACATGATGGAACAGTTTGATGAAGCCATCACCCTCGCCAATCGCACCGCCAACATTCGCACGGTGCTGATTCGTGGCGAAGGCTCTGTCTTTTCGGCGGGGATTGATGTCAGCAATCTGTTGATGTTGGCGCAACGATACGGCGACCATTGGCAAAGCCGTTCCCGTCGCATTACCGAAGATTTTCAGGCGATTTTTACCCGTCTGGAACGGCTGGAAATCCCCACCATCGCCCTGATGCACGGCTACGCGCTGGGGCTGGCGATGGAATTAGCGTTGGCGTGTGATTTTCGCATTGCGGCCGTTGGCACACAGCTTGGCTTGCCCGAAACACGATTAGGCATCGTCCCCGATGTTGGCGGCACGACGCGGCTCACTCGACTGATTGGTCCATCCCGCGCCAAAGAGTTGATCTACACGGGCAAACATATCAGTGCAACCCAAGCGGAAGCGTGGGGAATTCTCAATTATGTCGTTCCCAGCGACCAACTCGTCGCCAAAGGGGATGAATTGGCGGCTGAAATCGCCAAAGCGGCTCCGCTGGCCGTCGGCGCGGCCAAACGGGTGATTGATGGCTTGGCCGACATTGATCGCGGCCTTGTACTAGAAGCGTGGGCGCAAAATCAACTGTTCAACACGGAAGATTTTATGGAAGGCGCACAAAGTTTTATGATGAAAAGAACGGCCGTTTGGAAAGGTAAATAGTAGGTCAAGTTTGCAAACTTGACCTACATGCACAGAGGAGGAAATTATGTCACGTCGCCCATTTATAGTTATCAGCATCCTTTTGATTTCGTTGCTTAGCCTCACCTTGCTGGCTCAATCCGCAGAGGG
>CAYSDT010000078.1:0-1476 GCA_964429835.1 uncultured Ardenticatenaceae bacterium
CGGCCGTTGTGGTATACTCTGCAAGTGCGATGCACCTGAAAGGTGCAACGCACTTGTAACCAAACAGGAGAAAACCATGAGTACCCTTTTCACAAAAATCATCAACGGTGACATCCCTGCCGACATCGTGTACCAAGATGAATCCGTCACCGCCTTCCGCGACATCAATCCCGTCACCCCCACCCATATTTTAATTGTCCCCAACAAAATTATTCCCACCGTCAACGACGTAACGGCCGAAGATGAGCGCGTACTGGGGCGACTGTTCGTCGTCGCCGCCAAATTGGCCGCGCAAGAAGGCATCGCCGAAGACGGCTACCGACTTATTGTGAATGTGAATAAACACGGCCGTCAAGAAATTTTCCACCTGCATATGCACCTTGTGGGCGGACGACAACTTGGGCCAATGATAAGGAAAAGCAAGTGAGCAAGTGGCAAGTAACAAGTTGCAAGTGATCGATTACTTGCAACTTGTTACTTGCTGCTTGCAACTTAATTATGTTATACGTCAACAACGACCACATCACCGATCCACGCATCAATCTAGCGATTGAAGAGCATATTTTACGCAATCTGACCGTCACTGAACCAATCGTGCTGTTTTACGTCAACGACCCATCGGTCATTATTGGGCGCAATCAGAACAGCATTGAAGAAATTGATCCTGATTATATAGAAGCGAACAGTATCAACCTTGTGCGACGGCTGTCTGGTGGCGGTGCGGTGTACCACGATCATGGCAATCTCAATTTTAGCTTTGTCACCGACGGCTCGCGCGATTTACACAACTTTTCCAAATTCAACGACCCCATCATCGCCGCTCTGCGCGGGCTGGGCGTGAATGCGGAGTTGCACGGCAAAAGCGACATTTTTGCCGATGGCAAGAAAATTTCGGGCAACGCACAGTATTCCAGCAAAGGGCGCATGTTTAGTCATGGCACGTTGCTGTTCGACACCAATTTGGAGCATCTGCTAAAAGCGATCAATCCACGCGGGGCGGTGATTGAATCGAAGGCGGTTCAATCGATCCGCAATTTTGTGACCAATATCCGCGAGCTTTTGCCGCAAGATATGACGATTGACGAATTACGGGCGGCATTGTTGGCGGCGTTATTTGATGGGAACGTGGTTGAATATGAATTAACGGCCGTTGATTGGCAAAAAATCCACACCATCGCCCGTGACCGCTTTGGTTCATGGGATTGGAACGTGGGACACGCGCCCAAATTCAATGTGCAGACGAGCGAACGGCTGCCCATCGGCAAAGTCGATGCCCGCATCAGCGTGGACAGCGGGCATATTCAAGGGCTGAAACTGTACGGCGATTTCATCGGCGAGTGTGAAGTGTCCGAACTGGAATCAGAACTGCGCGGCGTGCGCTATCGGGAAGATGCAGTGCGGGAACGGCTGCAAATCATTAACTTGAACGAATACTTTGGCGAGCTTTCGCCAGACGATTTTTTACATTTGCTGTCC
>CAYSDT010000078.1:1576-9692 GCA_964429835.1 uncultured Ardenticatenaceae bacterium
CGGTCAAGGAGACGATATGTCTGTTTCATTAACGTGGCATGGTCACGGCACATTCAGTTTAGATATTGATGGCACAAAAGTGGTCATCGACCCTTTCTTCGCGGGCAATAATCCTTCGGCAAAAACGGCCGTTTCTGACATTCCCGCCGATTTTATTTTGCAAACACACGGACACGCCGACCACATCGCCGACACCGTACCGTTAGCGCAACGCACAGGCGCGTTGATCATCGCCAACTTTGAAATCCACGAATGGCTCAACAAACAAGGTGCAGAAAACACCCATCCGATGAACACGGGCGGCAATTACACCTTCCCCTTTGGCAAAGTGAAAATGGTTCCCGCCCTGCACAGTTCTGGCTTGCCCGACAGCTCATACGGCGGCGATCCGGGCGGCTTTGTGGTCGAAGCGGGCGGCAAACGCATCTACTTTGCGGGCGACACGGCCGTTTTCTCGGACATGGCCTTAATCGGGGCGATGGGATTGGATGTCGCCATCCTGCCCATCGGCGATAATTTCACGATGGGGCCAGACGATGCCCTGCTCGCGCTCAATTATCTGAACCCCAAGATGGTCATCCCCTGCCATTACAGCACTTGGCCGATCATTGAAGTAGACGCGGCGGCGTGGGCGGCACGGGTGAATGGGGAAACGGCCGTTTCTGCCATTGTTCCCGTCGTTGACGAGGCCATCACCCTGTAATATCTCGTAGGGGCGGGATGACGCGGATAGGTCTCGTGCAAAACAGATGGCATCCGTTCCGCGCCATCTCGCCCCGCACACTATCTACTACATATTTATGTACGCGATGTGTGGGATATGGGGCGAGATGGGCGGGAATCAGAGCCTTTCTTCATGACGGGAGGTAATGCCCGCCCATCCCGCCCCTACGAAAATTGTGCAAACCATTCCTCAATCATCTGCATCGGTTGTATAATCGTGCAAATGGCAACAACGAACACCCCACCCACATTTTTTGATGACCTGAAACGCGACCTGCACGACGTATGGGGGGCGATGGGTGACGGCTACGACAAAACGGCCGTTTCCATCCGAAATTCACTACGCGAAATGCGCGACGAATCCGTCGATTACGTCGTCATCCCGCTAGAGGGCAGCCTGCCCGAACGAGACGCGCCGCCGCGCACCTTCATCGAACGCAGATTACCGCTGTTGCCGCCGCCCGTTATGTCAATGCAAAAGCTCAATTGGCGACTAAACGCCATCGCCGAAGCGGACAATGTGACTGGCGTACTATTCGTCCTACGCGGCTTGCACACAGGATTGGCAACGGCACAAAATCTGCGACGGGCGATTGAACGGCTGGGTGAAGCAGGAAAGAAAACGGCCGTTTTCACCCCCTACCTCGATCTCATCCATTATTACGTCGCCACCGCCGCCGACCACATCATCATCCCGCCCGGCGCACAATTCAACGTGCTGGGCCTCCGCAGCGAAGTCACTTTCTACAAAAACAGCCTCGACCGACTGGGCGTTCACGCCCAAGCGATCCAAATCTCCCCCTACAAAAGCGGCCCCGATCCATACAGCCGCACCGACATGAGCGACGAACACAAAGAGCAAATCGACTGGCTGTTTGGCGGCTTATTCGACCTGTTGGCTGCTGAGATGGGGGAAGGACGGGGGAAAACGGCCGTTGAAATCAAAGACCTCATCAATCGCGCCCCCTTCTTTGCCCAAGCCACCCTCGACGCGGGCTTGGTGGACATCATCGCCTACGAAGACGAAATTGCACAAGCCTTAGCGGGGGCGATGGAGCCTGACGCGGAAGATGTTAAGCCGCGCAAATTAAGTTCATGGGGCGATGCGTATTCGCAACTAATGGAGAAGCCGCGCCGTTATCATAAAAAATACATCGGCGTAGTCAGTTTAAGCGGCACCATTTCGATGGGGTCAAGCCATCAACCGCCCATCGACTTGCCGTTGCCCATCGGCGGCGGGGCGATGGCTGGCGAGCAAACGCTGCTGCGCCTGCTCCGCAAAGCAGAAAAGCAGGACGATATGGCCGCGCTGATTTTTCATGTAGACACGCCCGGCGGCTCGGCGTTGGCCTCCGATTTAATCGGGCGACAGATTGAACGCATCGGTAAAAAGAAACCCGTGCTGGTGTACATGGGCGATGTGGCCGCATCGGGCGGCTATTATGTCGCTGCCTACGCCAAGCATATTATGAGCCAATCGGCCACCATCACGGGGTCAATTGGCGTTTGGTCGATGTATTTCAACACGCAGGAACTGTACGACAAATTAAGCCTCAATCGCGTCAGCATGGCGTGGGGCGATCATGCCGATTTATACAGCGATGCCGCCCCTCTCACTGAAGAACGTCGTCAGATTTTCTGGGATGGCGTGGTGGAATCGTATGATCGATTCAAGGAAGTGGTGGCAAACGGCCGTTCTTTACCCATCGACACCCTTGACCCCATCTGCGAAGGGCGAGTGTGGCTCGGCACACAGGCGATGGATCATAAATTAGTGGACAGTCATGGCGATTTTGTGGATGCGGTAAGGAAAACGGCCGTTTTAGCCGACCTCCCCATCGACACCCATCACATTGATGTCGTTAACCTGTACGCCAAACACGACGATCACATGCTGCCCGCCGCCTTCGACGCAGGCGACACCTTTACCGAAATTGCAAAAGCCCTCAGCGGCGAACGCTGGCGCGAACTCGGCAACCAACCATTGATGATGTTGCCGTTTGATATTTCAATGAAACAAAACTAAATCGGAGTAGAGGCTTTAGCCGGTGGTTTGCCGGCTAAAGCCTCTACTCCAAGAATTAAGTTATGGATCACAATCATTTACACATAGACACGGCCGTTACCACGCTGGTACTGACCAAATTTCTGCAAGCGGAAGTTGGCAAGGCGGGGTTTAGCAAAGCCATTCTCGGCTTATCTGGCGGGATTGATTCGGCGTTGTCCTGCTATTTGGCCGCTGCCGCCTTTGGCGCGGAAAATGTGATGGTTATTCGGATGCCGTACAGCGCGTCTTCGTCTGAAAGTCTGGAACATGCAGACCTCATCATCGACGAGTTGGGGCTGCCCAGCGAAACCATCGACATCACCGACATGGTTGAGCCGCTTTTTGCCATCAGCCCCGACATTACCCCGCACCGCAAAGGTAACATCATGGCGCGGGCGCGAATGACGGCCGTTTACGACCGATCTATGGCGTGGAATGGCCTCGTCATCGGCACAAGCAATAAAACGGAACTGTTATTGGGTTACGGCACGATTTTCGGCGATTTGGCATCGGCTATCAATCCGATTGGCGACCTGTACAAGACGCAAGTGCGCCAACTGTCGCGCCATATCGGCGTGCCAGCGGCCATCATCGACAAAGCACCATCGGCCGATCTCATTCCCGGCCAAACGGACGAAGACGATTTTGGCTTCAGCTACGCCGACGTTGACCATCTGCTCTACTGCATGGTGGACGAACGCTTTTCACGTCAAGAATTGGTCGAAGACGGGTTCGCGGGATCATTTATAGACAAGGTAGCGGGCATGATTCGCCGCTCGCAATACAAACGGGCATTGCCCATCATCCCCAAACTCAGCGACCGCACCGTCGGTCACGATTTCCGTTATTTACGCGATTGGGGAACATAAGAAGTTGCAAGTAGCAAGTGAGCAAGTAGCAAGTGGGCGTGTCTTACTTGCTACTTGCCCACTTGCAAACTCCTATAGGAGAACATTATGAAGAAAGCAATCAGCATCAGTTTAGGCAGTTCCAGCCGTAATAAAACGGTGGAAATTGAATTATTAGGCGAAACCGTGTCCATCGAACGGCGCGGGGTGGATGGGGACATCGACAAAGCCATCGCCCTGTTTACCGAATTAGATGGGCAGTACGACGCTTTCGGCGTGGGCGGCATTGATTTATGGGTGCAGATGGGGCAAAAGCGATTGCCGCTGCACGCTGCCCAAAAATTGGTTGCCAATGTGAGCAAAACGCCCGTCGTAGATGGCAGCGGCTTGAAAAACACATTGGAATCGCACATGGTTGAAACGCTGGTAGCTGAATTAGGCTCCAAATACGCCAAAGCAAAGGTGATGATGACGATGGGCGTTGATCGGTATGGGATGACGCTTGATTTCCATAATCATGGGTATGAGGTGGTGTATTGCGATTTAATGTTTGGGCTGGGTCTGCCCATTCCCGTGCGCTCATTCAAGGGGCTGCATCGCATGGCAAGCATCATGCTTCCCATCGCTACCCGCTTGCCGATAAGCATCATCTATCCGACTGGCGAAAAACAGGATGAGATCATCCCCAAATTTGAGAAGTATTACCAATGGGCCGACGTGATCGCGGGCGATTGCCATTACATCAAACGGCATATGCCTGATGATTTGACTGGTAAAGTCATCGCCACCAACACAACGACGGAAGCGGACATGGCGGCGTTCAAAGAGCGCGGCGTGACTCATGTAGTCACATCTACGCCAATCATAAACGGCCGTTCTTTTGGTACAAATATGATGGAAGCGGCATTAACGGCCGTTTCTGGCCGCAACCGTGAACTCACCCACGAAGAGTTGGCGCAGATGATCAAAGAGTTGGATATGAAACCCACGTTGCACACGTTGTAGAGTGGATTTTTCGTTGAAAAACGATTGATAACCATCTATACTTTCCTTAGAATGTAATAAACGGTAAGTATCACGAGAGGAAAATGGCATGAATATGAATATGGTTGCAAATCAAGAGTACGAACAAATTTTAATCAATACGGCGCGTACATTACCATCCAATCGTGTGGAGCAGTTGGTGGATTTTGCACGCTTTCTTGAAGCACAATTTTTGGTTACAACGCGAACAGAGGAATTTACAGAAACGGCCGTTGAAATTGAAGCTGATAATGCCCGATGGGATGCCCTGCTAGCGAGACCAGAATCTAATACATTACTGGAGAAATTAGCAGCAGAAGCATTAGCAGAGCATCAAGCTGGAAAGACTAGACTTATGGCTTTCAATAATATGGGGCAGATGGTGCGGGAATGAAATCGACCACATCGTCACAATTCTGGAAACATTACCAAAAATTACCACTAAACATACAACAACAAGCAGATAAAACCTACAGAATTTGGCGGCTTAATCCAAACGCACACAGCTTATATTTCAAACGACTGCATACACGCAGCCCCATGTTTTCAGTTCGTGTTGGACGCGGGTATCGCGCACTTGGTCTTGTGAATGGTGCCACGATAGTCTGGTTTTGGATTGGTACGCATGACGAATACGAACGCCTACTAAAGCAACTCTAAAACTAAGAGCTGACAGGTTTTGAAAACCTGTCAGCTCTACCCCGATTATGCCTCTCTTCAAATGCCCACATTGTGATTTACCACTTGCGCTGGAATCACGTTCTTACCGTTGTGAAAATAATCATACTTATGATGTTGCTCGTGAGGGTTATGTCAACTTGTTGCTGTCGCAACATAAAAAAAGTCGCAACCCAGGCGACAGCAAGGAGATGATTAACAGCCGCCAACGCTTTCTGAACAAAGGGTATTATCAGATTTTGGCGGATACCATCGCCCAAATGGTAGATGCAGATGAGCGGGTGTTGGACATAGGGTGCGGCGAAGGGTATTACATGGAACGGTTGCGGGCGGCGATGCCGTCGCTGTCATTGGCGGGGATTGATATGTCAAAAACGGCCGTTCGTTTGGCGGCCAAGCGCAAGATGAATGCCCAGCTAGCGGTCATTAGTGCATATGCACTGCCATTTTTTGATGAGGAATTTGAAACGGCCGTTTCCATCTTTTCCCCCATCAGCCCTGCGGAGACGGGGAGAGTACTTGTGAAAAACGGCCGTTTACTCATGGTCGGGCCAGGCGAAGAACATCTGCGCGGCCTTGCCGAACAAATTTACGACAAAATTGTGCCGCACGAAGGCAATCATGGCGTGCTTGATGAAGCCGACGAATTTGTGTTGCAGTCGCAACAGGAAATCAAAGAAACCATCACCGTTGCGGGTGAAGATGTGCATGATTTGCTGATGATGACCCCTTATTATTGGCACACAAAACCAGAACAACAAGAAAAGCTGGCGAATTTGCCACAGCTTGAAACAACGATTCATTTTTATATTAACGAGTACCGTAGGTCAAGTTTGCAAACTTGACCTACAGGAGAGAGCATGGATTGCGTTATTATTGCTGGCGGATTACCAGCACCAGACAGCCCGCTGTACGAAATTACGGGCGGAGAAAGCAAGGCGTTAATTAAAATGGGCAAGCGCACGATGTTGGAACACGTCATGGATGCGCTGCAAGGCAGTAAGCAAATCGAAGACATCGTGGTCGTCGGCTTGGGAAGCGATTTGGGCATGCGTTTTCAACGCCCCGTCGAACATCTGCCCGATCATGGCAGCATGGTCGGTAATATGTTGGCGGGTGTTAAGTATTTTGAAGAAAAGAAGCCGGGAACAACGGCCGTTATGTCCTGCACTAGCGACGTTCCCCTCATCACTTCAGAAATTGTGGATGGTTTCATCGACTCATGCCAGCCGTTGGATAAAGGGCTGTATTATAATTTCATCACCAAAGAGGTGATGGAGGCGCGTTTTCCCGGTTCAAATCGCACTTATGTCAAATTAAAAGATGGAATGCAAATTGCAGGCGGCGATTTAATGATCGCCAATCCGATTATTGGCAGTGCAAATGAAGAGCTATGGGTAACGCTGACTAATGCGCGTAAACATGCGTGGAAAATTGCAGGCATCATCGGCATTGACATGTTCTTCAAGTTCATTTTCCGTCGCATCGGCACGGCCGAAATTGAGAAAAAAGCGTCTGAAATTCTGGGATTGCCCGTCGAAGTCGTGCTTAGCCCCTACGCTGAAATCGGCATGGACGCAGACAAGCCGCATCAAGTCGAAATGCTCCGTGCTGAATTAGAAGGGTAAAAGAATGGGACACTGATTGCACTGATGAACACAGATAAAAAGTAAAAAATCAGTGTAATCTGTGCAATCAGTGTCCAAATAGTTATGAACAATAAATATATCGCAATTGAAGGGGTGATCGGTGTGGGCAAGACGACGTTAGCGCGTTTATTGCAACCCCGTTTTGAATCGTCCATCTTATTAGAAGTGTTTGAAGAAAATCCATTTTTAGCTGAATTTTACGGCGACCGTGAACGGTACGCTTTTCAGACACAGATTTTCTTCCTGTTAAGCCGTTACCATCAACAAAACCAAGCGATTCCAGCCGCTTTGCAGAAAGGAATGCTAATTTCAGATTACACCTTCGCCAAAGATGAGTTATTTGCATGGCTGAATTTGAAGGATGATGAGTTGGCGATGTATGGTCGTGTTCACGCCGCCCTCGCTGAAAAAATCCCCAAACCAGATTTAATCGTCTATTTACACGCCGATCATGAGACGGTGATGCGCCGCATTGCGTTGCGTGATCGCCCGTATGAACGGGATATGGATCCAAATTACATCCAAAAATTAACGGCCGCTTATGAGGCATGGTTGGCAGGTTTGGAAGAAACCCCGACGCTGTTCATTGATGTCAGCGATCTCGATTTCTTGGCGCGTGAAGAGGATTTAATCACTGTGCAGGCGAAGATTGAGGCCGCTTTGGCTGAAAATCAGGTGGAGAAAGGAGTGGAAACGGCCGTTTCCCATAATCTCCGTGATAGCAGTTGCCTGCCCGCCTTCCAACAGTTCCATCGCCAACTTGACAGCAGCAAGGGGTTTGACCCCGACCTGTTTTTCAACTACATTCTACTGACTGAGGAGATGGGCGAAGTGGGCAGTGAACTGGTGAAAATTTGGGGGGACGCGAAGCATTTGGAGGTAAACGGCCGTTCTGCCCAAGACGCACGCCAAGCAGCCATCGACCGCCACCGCCCCACATTGCAGGCTGAATTAGCCGATTTATTGGCGTATGTACTGAAAATCGCCAATTACACGGGCATTGATTTGGAGCAGGCGTATGTGGAAAAGATGGAACGCAATCTAGGGCGTGATTGGTATGGCGAGCGGGTCATGCCGCCAAGAAATAGTGGATAATTAAGAATTACGGAGATTTCATGCTGACTGTAAACGATTTAATGACAGATGTT
>CAYSDT010000079.1:0-9673 GCA_964429835.1 uncultured Ardenticatenaceae bacterium
TACCTCGATGCAGAGAAAACCCACTTTGTTGAGGTGGTGTTCTTATGCGCTTTCTTCTTCTTTCACAACCCGATCTCGTAACTGCCCGCAGCCCGCCTGAATATCAATGCCGCGCCGCAAGCGCACGGTAGAACTGACTTTGTACTCTTCCAATGCCTCTTGAAATGCGTCGATGCGCTCTCGTGAAGAGGGATCGCCGTCGAAATCAGCCGTTGGGTTGAGCGGGATGAGATTAACATGACACATCATCCCCTGCACCAATCGCCCAAGTGCTTGCGCCTGCTCAATCGTGTCATTTTGACCAGAAATTAACGCCCATTCAAACGTAATCCGTCGCCCCGTTTGCTCAATGTAATAGTAGCAAGCGTCGATAATCTCTTCGATAGGCCATTTTTTATTGACAGGAATCAACTTGTCGCGCTCGGCATTGGTGGCGGCGTGCAAGGAGATGGCGAGTGGTGTTTGCCGCTTTTCATCGGCGTAGCGGCGGATGGCAGGAACCATGCCGACGGTCGAAATGGTGATTTTGCGTGCGCCCAGATTGATGCCAGTTTCGTCAATGAGGCGGTCAAGGGCGGTGAGGGTGTTGTGATAATTGTGCAATGGTTCGCCCATCCCCATCATCACGACGTTAGTGATGTGGCTGTCATTGGCGGCCAATTCACGGGCAAAATAAATCACTTGGGCGACGATTTCGCTGACGGTGAGGTTACGCACAAATCCCATCTGCCCCGTAGCGCAGAAGACGCAACCCATCGCGCAGCCCGCTTGGGTGCTGATGCAAATGGTGCGCCGTTTGCGATAGCCCATGAAAACGGTTTCCACATATTGACCATCGGGCAGTTGGAAGAGGATTTTTTTGGTCTGCTTGTCGGTGGAGCGTTGTTCAGAGGCAACAACGGCCGTTTCCAACACAGCCCTTTTCTCCAATTCCACCCGCATCGCCTGCGGCAAATTCGTCATTTCATCAAACGAGGCGACGTACTTTTTGTACATCCATTCCCACACCTGACGGGCGCGAAATTTCGGTTGCCCCAAGCCGACGACAAATGTCGTTAATTCATCAAAAGAAAGTTCGTATAAATGTTTCATAGTTTAAGAATGGACACTGATTTCACAGATAGACACTGGTTTTTTCTTTTATCAGTGTTCATCTGTGAAATCAGTGTCCCGTTATAATTTTTAATTCTGTAATATCTCTGCCAACGCGGCAATATCATCCACAATAAAATCAGGTTTAATGTCGCCAGCGTCTACATCGGCGCGGCTAGAAATGCCAGACAGCACCATGATTGTATTCAATCCTGCCGCATTGCCGCCAGCAATATCAGTGCTAAGTCGGTCGCCGACCATCGCTGTGTTTTCAGGCGTGCCGCCCAATCGCGCCATCGCTTGCTCAAACATGATGGGGCCGGGCTTGCCAATCACCGTCGGTGCGATGCCAGTTGCCGTCCAGATGACCGCTTGCAGTGACCCTGCGCCGGGCAATTGCCCAATTTCGCTGGGGAAGGATTGATCGGGGTTTGTGCCGACGAATGCCGCCCCTTTATGCACATAAAGCGAACCAAGTGCCAGCGTTTTATAGGTCGCATCACGATGGAAACCAACGACGACGACATCTACTTTATCGGCGACTTCATACTCGTTGAATGGGATGATTTGGAAGCCGCGTTCCGCTATCGCTTGTGTCAGCGTGGGAGAGCCGACGATATAAACGGCCGTTTGCCCCACATCATATTTTTCTTCCAAATAATCGGCCGTCGCCTCGCCAGAAGTGACGACATGATTGGTCGTTATGTCCACGCCAAATTTACCGAATTTTTCAACGTACTCCGTCGCTACACTGCTGGCGTTGTTAGTCGCCATCACGAAATTAATATCTAAACGACGTAAGGTTTTGAAGAAATCAACAAAGCCGGGAATAAGTTCAGGGCCGCGCCATAACACGCCGTCCATGTCCAGAATAAGGTTTTTGATGTTTTGCATTGTGAAGTTTGTAAGTGAGCAAGTTGCAAGTGAGCAAGTAGGCAAGTGTGTACTTGCCACTTGCTACTTGCCACTTGCTACTAATTCCCTGTAATCATCGACGCGCCGCGTTAGCTTGATCGCGTCGAAATGTTCCAATAAAGCGATGGCATATTTGCGGCTGGTGTTGAGCAAATCGCGCACCTGAGCGGCATTTATTTTGCCGTTTACATCTAAATAACTGATGATTTGTTGACGGATGAGGTCATATTCGGCTTTGCCGTAGACGACTTCGTTGTTCATCTGCACCAATCGCCCTAAATCGACGAGGGCGTAGTAAACATCATCAGAAACGGCCGTTTTACACACTTTCACACTCGGCGAGGCCGCGCCCGCATCGGCAAACTCGACCATCAACTGATTAACGGCCGTTTGTTGTCGGTCACTAAATTTGATTGCATGGGTGGGCAGATGGACGAATGTTCCTGCCTCTTGCACCAATCCATCGCCCACCGCTTGCGCCATTAGTGGATTAAACAGCGCGGGTTTGAGCCGTAATCGACTGCGTAACTCTTCACGCGGAATGCCGACGCGCAACGGGTATTGTCGATGGTGAGCGGTCAAAATCTCGCCGATTTTATTGAATAATCGCTGCCATCCCGCGTGGGTGAACAGTAGTTTGTTTAATTTGATAATTTGATGTTCGGCGATGAGGGTTTGTATGGTGGAAACGGCCGTTTCTACATCCAATCCAGCCGCCGCTACCAACGTTTTCTCGTCCGTCGGCTCCAATCGTGCCAACTGTTGCAACAGTAATTCCGCAGGCGTGCCTTGCGCCAGCGTCTGCAACCGCGCCACAATGTTGCCTTTGTAGCGGCGATGGCGACGGCCGGGATGGGGGTCTAGCACGCGCCCGCCACCCATCGTCATGCCCGGCGACGGCCGTCTGAGAATAAATTTGTCTCCCCGCGCCGTCGCAATCGGATGCGCCAACGCCAATTGCAACCAGCCATCTTGTCCCGGCTCGATCTGCTTGTCGCCCAGCACCCGCGCCCGTGCCACCACTTCGGCCGCGCCGATGAACAGCTTCACTTCCATATTATGTTTCAGCGGGCTGTCTGCGCTGGCAAGATGGCTGTATGCCGCGTCGAGTAAAATGGTGTTGCCAATTGTGCGGGGCAATGCAATCACATCACCGCGCTTGACCTCATCGCGGTCAATGCCTGTCAAGTTGACGGCCACGCGGCTGCCGGGATGGGCGACTTTGATTTTGTGGTTATGGGTTTGCAGGCCGCGCACGCGCCCTTTGCGCCCTGATGGCTGAATTTCGATGGTGTCGCCGAGTTGTAAACGGCCGTTTGTCAATGTCCCCGTCACCACTGTGCCAAAACCCGTCAGGGTGAACACCCGATCAACAGGCAATCGTGGACGGCCGTTGTCGGGTCTGGACGGCCGATTTTGTAACTCTTTCCACAGCACCGTCCGCAAATCAGCCAATCCATCCCCCGTTTTGGCCGAAACGGGGATGATGGGCGCGTCTTCCAGCACCGTTCCATCCAATGTGTCATGCAAATCAAGGATGACTAACTCAAGCCAATCGGGATCGTCCACCATGTCGGTTTTTGTCAGCGCAACCACGCCGCCATTGATGCCCAAAATGTCCAAAATGGCGAGATGTTCCCGCGTTTGCGGCATCACCCCTTCATCGGCGGCGACGACGAAGACGGCCATATCAATCCCGCCCACGCCAGCCAGCATATTTTCGATGAAATCACGATGGCCTGGTACATCAATAATGCCAACATCTTCGGCTTTATCGCCATCGCCCAACGTGATCCACGCAAAGCCCAGATCAATCGTCATTTCCCGCGCCTTTTCTTCAGCAAGGCGGTCAGGGTCAATGCCTGTCAACGCTTCAATTAAAGTAGATTTGCCGTGATCAACGTGTCCGGCTGTTCCAATTACATACATAATGAGTTGCAAGTAACAAGTCGCAAGTGGCAAGTGTGTAAGTTGCTTGCTCACCTACCATTTGCTATTCCTGTCGTACCATTTTTACTAAAATGCCAAGAATTTTGTTTATATCACTGATATGATATTCGATTGCATCTATACAGACATTTCCGTTACGATATTTAAGAAATTTCCATATGTTACCAGTTGTAACAACACCATATATTGTATCGACGGGCGTTTTCTCTCGTTCGTTGAAAATTTCTAAAGCGATCATTTCGGCGATACATTGCCCCAATCCCGATGCCACTTGTTCATTTTTTGCTTCAACAATGGTTACGATGGGGGAACTTAAATAAAACTGTTCGGGGGAACTGCTTAAAATGTAGTCACAGAACCCATTCAAATCTTTGTCTTTATCAACATCAAACTTTATGCCCGAGAACAGACTCATAGCATCATTGAGATGCTGCTTTAATTCCAAAAGGACATTGGAGACGATTAGTTCTGATCGTATTTTTTCTGTGCCAATAGCCATAGCTAACGGCACATTATACGCTAGTGATGTTTGTAGATGTTCGCTTATGTCTACCGCTGTTGTTTCTAAAAATAGGTTCTTATTTTCAATAATTTCTAGATTAAAATCTTCCTTTACCTTTTTTAATGTGTAGTTACTGTATGGCATTGCTACCTCCTGTACTCACTTATAATGTATCGTCGCGCACGGAGACCAGCGCAGGTTGACGGCGGCGATTGGGATTATTTTCAATCGCTTTTTCGACTTCTTCCATCCAAATACGACCCCATCGCTTGATAGCATCTGCTTGTGCGGTTTGGATGCGCTCCAGTGTCCCTTTTTCATCGGTTAGCGTGTCCAACTTGTCGTCAATAGTGTGGAATTGCTCTTGTGTCTGTTTTACGTTGCGGTCGTAATGCGTCCATCGTTGCTCGACATCAGTGGTGAAATTTCCCAGACGTTTTTCAATTTCAACCTGATACGCATCCCAATACGATTGCATCCGATGCCCTTCCACGCGCACCGCTTCTGATGATTCTTTCTGTTGTTGTTCAATCTGCTGTTGCCAACCGAGCAATGTCTGCACCGCCATCTTCGACTCTTTGTATTGGTCGTTAAACTTAATCCATTCCTGCTTAAATGAGGCGATGATGTCTTGGTTTTCCTCGATGGTTTCGCGCCACACTTCTAATTTTTGATTACGGCCGTACTCCCCGATTTGAATCTGTTCCATCCAGCCCTGTGTGCTTTCACGGATGGCGTTTTGCGCGTCCTTGATTTCACGATGGGTTGCTTCGACACGCAAAATGCTGCCCGCTAAGTTATCTAGCCGAGCATCAATAGGATTCCATTTTTTATTGACATCCAATTGCGCTGCTTGCAATTCGCTAAGACCGCGCGTGTTGCGATTTTCTTTCTCTTCCACAAAGGTGATGGCACGTTCCCAACTGTCAATCTGATTGCCTAACCCTGCAATTTTGTTTTGATGTGTGCCGATGAGACTGGCAAGTCGCCCTTCTTCAGCGATGCGTAAATCCATCCCCTGTTGCAAGCGATTGATGGCTGGCAACTCTTTACGAATGTCAGCGATTTCGCGGGCAGACCCTTCCTGTTCTACGCGGCGTAAGCGGTCAGCTTCCTTTTCCGATTGGATGCGCCGTTGGTCGTACTGTTCAATCAGGCGGATGGTTTCGTCCTTAAATTGGGCGATTTGGGTGTCGATTTGTGAAAAACGGCCGAGTTGAGAAGTGGCGGCCGATAATTGTTGCTCTAAATCACGGATACGTCGTTCGCGCTTGACAACATCTTGCTGTTGCAAGGTGTGTTTTTGTTCTAATTCGGTGAGCTTACGATTGGTTTTGCGTCGTTCTTCGTCAAACCAATCAAGGCGGCTGCGTAGCTCTTCTAATTCTGATTTGGGTGCTGCCATTTTGTTCTCCTGAAAAGACCTGACAGGTTTTGTTAAAGCCGCTCACTTTACACAAGTGTCGTAGAAAAACCTGTCAGGTCTCTTATGTGTCTCATTGTGTTGTAATGGCGGCATTATAACCCGCGCGGGGATGGTGGGCGAGTGGGTTTATGTTGTGGGAAAAACGGCCGTTTCCCATCCTTCTCCCTTCCGTTATAATCTATCTAAATTTGCCAATAATCAGGATGAAATTTATGAGTAAAAAAGTGAACAAATCCCTTTTTTCCCAACATTATCTAACGCACCGCTTAGGCGATCATGGTGAGTGGAGCGAAGACAGCACCGTCGCGCTTAACGCCTTACGCACCCTCTACCAGCAAAAGAAAGATGTACTGCCCACTTTTAACGAAGCCCAGACAGAGCAGGAATTTATTCAACCTATTTTGGAAACAGTGCTTGGTTTTGATGGTGCATACAGTGTTCAAACGGCCGTTCACACACACGGCCGTATTCAACGCCCCGATTACACCCTTTTTGCTAACGCTGCCAGTAAAACAGAAGCGGATCAATATCTCAGTGATGAGGAGGCGTTTTATGCGCGTGGGGTTGCCGTTGCAGATGCCAAGTATTGGCAACGGCCGTTATCCGAAAAACGCAGTAACGATGACCGTGACCAGTGGCGTAACAGCAACCCCAGCTTCCAAATCGTCAACTATTTAGTCGCCACCAAGCTGAATTGGGGCATATTGACAAACGGCCGTGTTTGGCGGCTCTATTCACGTCATGTCAGCGGCACAGCCACCGAGTATTACGAAGTTGATCTGCTTGATATTTTCGAAAGTGAACATCCCAACCTCAACGATTTCAAACTATTTTGGCTATTCTTTCGGCGGCAAGCATTTGTGCCGGACGTACAAGGGCATAACTTTGTTGAGCGTGTGCGTAATGGCAGTGCCGCCTACGCCCGTGTTGTCGGTGACACGCTTAAAGAGCGCGTTTTCAATACCGTTTTCCCCCTGTTAGCTGGTGGTTTTATTGCCGATATGGAGCGGCGAGGCGAAAAACCTGATGCTGATTTGGTGTATGAAGCAACGCTTTCTTTGCTCTACAAACTCCTTTTCCTGCTCTATGGCGAAGCCCGTGACCTGCTGCCCATGCAAAATCGTGGCTATCAATCTAAAAGCCTGATACGCATGACGCAAGGAATTGCCGAACAATTGCGACGGCAAGAACCATTAGGCGGTGTTGCTGACGATTTTTATTCCCGCCTTCTCTCCATGTTCAGCCTGATTGATCGCGGCGATTCTGAATTTGAGTTGCCCCGTTATAATGGCGGCCTATTTCATTTTGATTTTTTCGACACCAACGCACAGAAAAAACATGCCGCCAACTATTTTTTGACCAAATATACGATCAGCAATAACCGATTAGCCCACGCACTCGATTTATTGGCGCGGATAGATGACGAGGCGATTGATTATGGCTATTTGGGAGTGCGTCATCTGGGCAGCATTTATGAAGGATTACTGGAATATAAACTAATCATAGATGATGCCGCCAGTGGGCAAGTGCATCTGGAAAATGATAAAGGCGAGCGCAAAGCGACTGGCTCTTACTACACTCCCGACTACATTGTCAAATACATCGTCCGTCACACGATGGAGCCGATTTTGATTGAACGGAAGGCGAAAATCAAGCAACTTATGCCGAAAATCATCAAAGGGCGGGGGCGATTGCACCAGCTTGATGAAAAACTAGCCCAACCAGATGGATTAGCTGCTAATGTGGAAAGCCGTTACGTTACTGAGCGCATTGGTTTATTGCGTGATTTGCCGCCTTTGGAAAAAGAGGCACGGGAAACGCTTTTGAACATCAAGGTATGCGATCCCGCGATGGGCAGCGGCCATTTTTTGGTCGAAGTGGTCGATTATTTAACAACAAATCTCATCACCATTTTGAATGAATACCCCGATCATAACCCTGCCTTGAATTGGCTGGCTGATATGCGCGACAGCATCGTTGGGGCGATGGATGTGCAGAAAATCGCAGTCGATTTGGCACGATTGGACGATACCCAACTATTGCAACGGGCGGTGATGAAGCGTTGTATTTACGGTGTTGATTTGAACAGGATGGCGGTTGAACTGTCTAAAGTATCGCTTTGGTTGCACACCTTCACCATCGGCGCACCGCTCAGTTTCCTTGATCATCATTTGCGATGGGGCAATTCGCTCATTGGGGCGATGGCGCAAGAAGCGGCTATAGAGATGATGGCTACTCGTCAATCAAGCAGAATCAGTAAATCAGCCCAAAAATTAGCCGCTGGGCGCGGTGAAAGGAACGAAGTGCGTGAAGCACAAGCCCAGTATCAAGTCAATATATTTAGCGGCCCCTTTCGCGGGTTGTTGCAAGCGGCCGAAATTATGCGTGGCATCAGCGTATTAAGTGATGCCACATTGGAAGAAGTTGAACAAAGCGAAGCGTTATTCCACGAATTTGACCGTCAAGCCATGCCGTATAAACGCTTGCTGGATGTGTACGTCTCCCGTCATTTTGGTGTGAAAAAAGCAGATGCGTATTTGCGCTTGTATGGGTTAGACGCGCTAAAAGCCGAGCCAGAAAACCTGAGCAAGCTGTACAAAAAAGTACGGGCAGAGGCGCAAGCGTTGTTTGCCGAAAAACGCTTTTTTCATTGGGATTTGGAATTTCCAGAGGTGTTCATTGATTTGGAACGTGCAGATTGGGATACGAATGGCGGTTTTGATGCGTTAGTTAGCAATCCACCTTACGGTGCAAAAATAGCTAAAACGGATATGGCTTATTTTTCAGAAGTATATTCGATCAGCAATTATCAATACGATTCTTATTTTTCATTCCTTGAGATGGGCTTGGGCATTGTACGTCACGACGGGTTTCTTGGCGTGATTGTGCCTAATACATGGAGATTAAATTTAACTAGCAGCGCATTTAGAAAATATATCGCTCAAGAAACAATGATACGGGAAATTGTTAAGTACAATTATCCAGTTTTTGCAGAGGCTGTGGTTGATACTGAAATTGTACTGTGTCAGCAAAGAGCAGCTTCTGCGACACATCAAATTCAAATTCAAGTTGTTGGTGAATATGACACCATTTCATCTTATCATATCCCACAAAAACGATGGCAAGATGGGGGTGGCGAGCCGTTTATTCTTTTCAAAGGAAATGGAACGGCGGCGTTAATTGGAAAATTACAGGAAGTGGCGACACTTAAACAAGTTGCTTCGGTAACACAGGGGGCAAAACCGTTTCAAGCAGGCAAAGGAAATCCGCCGCAAACGCGCCAAATTGTTGATGAAAAGCCATTCGTAGCGGCACATCGCAAAGATAAAACATTCAGGCCGCTTCTTAGGGGCAGTTTAATTCAGCGTTACGCTTCACGTTGGAGCAATAATTATTGGATTAGTTACGGGGTATGGTTGGCAGAACCGAGAGCTAGTGCCAATTTTGATGCGCCCGAAAAAATTATGATAAGGCAGACGGGAGACGCGCTTATTGCCATGCTTGATCAAGAGCGTTTCATTGCCCGTGACAATTTATACGTCATTATGCCAACAGGAAATATGGCAATTAGGTATCTGCTTGCGTTGTTGAACTCTTCCTTGCTTACTTGGATTTATCAAAACGGTATCAATCCAGAGAAAGGGGAAGCGTTAGCACAGGTGAAGCGTGGGCATTTGCAAAAACTCCCGATTTGGCAGATTGAATTTATAATGGCGGATAGTGAACGCAAAATGGCCGTTTCCCACCCCGCACACCTCTATCAACAATCAAATTATCCCGCCATTCTT
>CAYSDT010000080.1:0-4602 GCA_964429835.1 uncultured Ardenticatenaceae bacterium
CCAAGCCCCGCTTGTTTTTTCGCAATTATTCCCCCAAAATGAAAATTGTGCCAAATCGCCCCGTTTTGCCGTGTTCGGCGCGATGGGAGAAGAACAGATCGGTGCGGCACGCGGTGCAAAGGCCAGATTGTTCGATTTGTGTCACTCCTGCGCGGGCGAAGTTGTGTGCGTTGGCTAGGGCAAGGTCAAAATGGGGGCGATGGGTGTTGGGTTGGGGGATGAGCAGTTGCTGATGGGTGTCGAAGGCGGCGCGGACTTGGCCGACAAGCGGCTCGTCAACTTCGTAACAGCATACACCGATGCAGGGGCCGATGCCTGCCAGCAAGTCGGCTGGGTTGCTTCCAAATTCTTGGCGCATGGCAGAAACCATCGCCCCCGGCACGTCTTTAACTGTGCCTTGCCAACCTGAATGGCCTAACCCAATCGCCCCGTGGATGGGGTCGTAGAGGAAGATGGGAGCGCAGTCGGCGTAGTTCATGGTGAGGGCGCACCCATTTTCGTCGGTGATGATTGCGTCGGTGTCGGGTCGCCAACGGCCGTTATCCCCGCTATCCACCCGCTGCACATTGTTGCCATGCACGAGGGAAGAGTGAACGACAGTCGCCGTGTCGCGCCCGTACAGCCCGTATGCCCGCCGCCGATTGGCGTATACGCGGCTTTTTTCGTCGGGAACGGAGACGCTGAGGTTGAGGGAGTCGAACGGGGCGGGACTTACGCCGCCTTGACGGCTGAAAACGGCGTGGCGCACGTTCCCATCGCCCGCGAGGGTGTTGAATTGGAAATAGGTGAGGGTGTTGTGGGTGAGTTGGAGCATGGGAGCGGGGGAGCGGGGGAGCAGGGGGGCAGGGGAGCAGGGGAGACCTAATCTCCTCATCTCCCCCGCTCCCCTGCTCCTCATCTCCTCAAAGAATGGTCATTAGGAGGGTCAAGGTGACGACGCTGGCGAGGGTGGAGAAGAGAACGGCCGTTGTCACAAAATCGGGGATGAGGTCGTGTTCCATCGCAATGATGGTGGTGAGGACGGCGGCGGGCATGGCGGATTGCAACACGCCGACATCGCGGGCGTGGCCGGTGATGCCGAAGGGGATGGCGAGCAGTATCGCCAAGAGCGGTGCGCCGAGCAGGCGGATGGCGGAAGCGGTGACGACATCGCGGTCGATTTTGATCTTGTCGATGGTGGAAAGCTGTACGCCCAAGGTGACTAACATCGTCGGAATCATCGCGCCGCTGAGTAAGCCAGTGACGCGGGTGACGAGCAGCGGCATTTCCACGCCTGAGTAGTTGACGAGCAGGGCGGGTAAGATGGCGATGATGGCGGGGGTTTTGATAACGGCCGTTATCGCCCGAATCCGTCCCCCTTTTTGCCAATTGGCAACCGCCACACCGATGACAAACGCCGACAGGGTGAGTGCCAGCATATAAACCGTTGCCAATATGATCGCGTCTGTCCCGATTTGGAATTCGATCAGGGGCAGGCCGAAGTTGCCTGTGTTGCCGAAAACGGCGATGAGAATGTAAGCGGCGACCATAGGAAACGGCCGTTTTCCAAGTCGCGCCACCGTGTATGCCAGCCCTGCGGCGGCCAAATGCACGACGACGATGTAGCCGATCATGCGGAGGGCAAGGTTTGTTTCAATAACGGCCGTGCTGATGACGTTGAAGACGTAGACGGGGACGAGGATGAAGTAGGCGTAGCGGGAAAGGGTTCGCACTTCCAGCCCCAGCATTCGTCCGGCGGCGTAGCCGATGCCGACGAGGGCAAAGACGGGGGCAATGACGGTGAAGAAGATGGTGAGTAGTTGCAGAATCATGGGGGAATTGTCAATTGTTAATTGGGAATTGTCAATTGTTAATGTAGAGAGTACAACACACCATTTTGTAGGGGTTTGGTGTTGCCAAACCCAGCTATACAACACGTTACCCTAAAAGCGAAATGCACCCGATTTGTCGGGCAGGGCGATTTCAAAGTCGAGCAATGTAGGGGCGGGACGGGCGGGCAAGGCATCCGTCGTGAAGAAAGGCTTTCGTTCTCGCCCGTTTCGCCCTGTACTTTATACGCTGCGTATTTATGTTCGCGGCAGGCAGTGCAGGGCGAGATGGCGCAGAATGGATGCCATTCGTTTTAGACGAGACCTATCCGCACCATCCCGCCCCTACGAAAGATTGGTTGACTTTGGAAATGCACCCGATTTGTCGGGTGGACTAATAGGACTGTCCCCCATAAAATGCTATACTTTTGCCGTAGGCAAATGAAAGAAAATAGCCGATTAAAAACTGAAAACAAAAAGGACTGCTTTCGCAGTCCCTTCACAATGCCCTCACCAGGACTCGAACCTGGGCTCCCGGCTTCGGAGGCCGATGCTCTATCCTCTGAGCTATGAGGGCGAAAATGTAAGTGGGATTCTACATAAGGAAAACGATATGTCAAATCTAAACATCCTGTATCTCAGTGCCGAAGTCGCCCCCTTTGCCAAATCAGGCGGGTTGGGCGACATTGGCGGATCATTGCCTAAGGCGTTGGAAGCGATGGGCAACGACGTGCGCGTCGTCATGCCCGCTTACCAAGCTATCGAAAATGGATACGAAGGCGTTGTGCCGCTGTCTGGTACGCTGCAAGTGCCTGTGCGCGGTGGCACGGTGCAGGCAGGCGTATTTCAAGGCCATCTGCCAGACAGTAATGTGCCAGTTTACTTCATCGCCCATAAGGCGTTATTTAACCGCCCCAAGCTGTACGGCTACGATGACGATCCGTACCGCTTTGCCTTTTTCAGCCGGGCGGCGATGGAGTTAGCGGTCGCCCTCGACTGGAAGCCAGACTTGATTCACGCCCACGATTGGCACACTGCGCCCGCCATCACTTGGTTGGCGACGGCCGGGCAGCACCACCCGCATTTTCGCGGTACGCCCAGCGTCTTCACCATTCACAATCTCGCCCATCAGGGACGGACAACGTGGGATATTTTCGATTATTTGGGCATCCAGACGCACGCCCTCACCGAAGAAGCGTATGGCGAAGTCAACTTCATGGCTCGCGGCATTTACCACGCCACGATGGTCAACACCGTCAGTCCGACGTATGCCCACGAAATTATGGGGCAGACGTATGGTGCGGGGCTGGATGGGCTGTTGCGCCATCGTGCCTACGATGTGCATGGCATTTTGAACGGCTTGGATTACGACATATGGAACCCTGAAACGGACCCGCGTTTGGTGAAAACGTACAGTGCGGGGGCGATGGAAGATCGCATTGTCAATAAACGCGCTCTCCAAAAGCGATCTGGCTTGCCGCAGCGGGACGACGTGCCGCTAATTGCGCTCATCTCCCGCCTGGATTGGCAGAAGGGGCTAGACATCACGGGTGAAGTGATCCATCGCCTGATGAATGGGTACGCGGGTGAAGCGCAGTTCGTCGTGCTTGGCACGGGCGCGGATGAGTACGAGCAGATGTTTGACCGAATGGCGCAATATCACTCCAAAAAGATGACCGCTTATCTGGATTATAATGCGGGCTTTGCACCGCAAATTTACGCGGGCAGCGATATGTTCATCATGCCATCCCGCTTTGAACCGTGCGGGTTGGGGCAGTTGATTGCGATGCGGTATGGCAGCGTCCCCATCGTGCGGGCGACGGGCGGCTTGGTGGACACCGTGCGGGATGGGGTGACAGGGTTTTCGTTCCACGAGTACAACAGTGAGGCGTTCTGGCACGCCCTCCAGCGGGCGATGTATACCTATAACACGGATGATGCGACCTGGAAAGAGATTCAGCGCAATGGGATGACTGCCGATTTTTCATGGAAGCAATCGGGGCAGGGATACGCGCAATTGTATGAGTGGGCGTTGGCTAGAGCGAGATGAGGAGCGGGGGAGATGAGGGGCAGGGGAGATTCTTGAATTCCAAAGCTCCCCTGCTCCCCTGCTCCCCTGCCCTTTTAAGGAGACGATAAAATGATTATATTTTTAACAGCATTTGCATTTATAACGGCCGTTTTAACCATTCGCGCCCAGTATGTGGAACACGCCCATAAACAGGAGTACCTGTTCAAGCCGCTGACGACGATTTTGATCGTTGGCGTGGCGTTGCTGGGGACGGGGGAAACAACTGGTATTTACAAAACCCTTATCATCGTGGGCATGCTCTTCTGCTTGGGTGGTGATATTTTCCTCATGTTGCCAGAAAAGTATTTTATTGCGGGATTAGGCAGCTTTTTGGTCGGCCACCTCTTCTATTTAGTCGCCTTTTCGGGCGACACAGCGATGGCGTTGTCCATCTGGCTGTTGCCGCTGACCATTTACGGCGCGATTGTGTATGGGATGCTGTACAAACATCTGGGCAAAATGCGCTGGCCGGTGCTGGCGTACATGGTGGCGATTATGTTGATGGCGTGCAAGGCGTTGACCCGCTACTCCACGTTGGAGACGACGGGGGCGGCGTTGGCGGCGGCAGGGGCGATCTTCTTCGTGCTGTCCGATTCGGTACTGGCGTTTAATAAATTCAAACGGCCGTTTACCCACGCCCGTTGGATTACGTTAGCAACCTACTGGTTTGCCCAATGGCTCATCGCCCTCTCCGTTGGTGCGTACCTGCTCATATTTTAGAGA